>NZ_JAOZYC010000130.1:0-89653 GCF_035798155.1 Streptomyces endophyticus
TCGCCCGCGCCGCACTCGCCGGCCACACCGCCGGCTCCCCGCACCCCGCACGCCCGGACTTCGCCCCCGCAGCCACCACCGGCCCCGTCCCCCAGCGGGTCACTGCCCTGCTCGCCCCCGCACCCCACCCGCGTGCGGCGCGCTGGATCGCCGTCCTCCTCGCCTGCTGCGCGGCGCTCTCCGTCACCACCGGGGCCGTCGGAGCCGCCACCTTCCACCACAACGTAGAGGTCGCCCAGGGCGAGGAGCCCCGCTGACCGGCCACGGCCACGCCGTCGCTCAGCTCACCCGCGTGTACTGGTTCACCCCGTCCACGAACGCGACCGCGGCCCGCTCCCGCAGCACCAGGACGTCCAGATGCGCCGCCGTCTCGTTGACGGCCAGCATCTGGTTGAAGGCGCTGAGGTCGGCGAAGGGGACTTCGCGGCGCGTCCAGCCCAGGGCGCGCGCCACCGCGTGGGCGTCGAGCGTGGCGTCCCCCAGGGCGGCCAGGCTCTTGGCGAGCCGGTCGTCGTGGTGGGTCAGCAGCTCGGCGACCCGGGTGTGGGCGCTGTCGGTGACCGGGCCGTGGGCGGGCAGCAGACGCGTGTCGGCGTAGCGGGTCATGAGCCGCAGCGAGTCCAGGTAGTCGGCGAGGGGACGGCCGCCGGGTTCGGTCAGTTCGAAGCCGATGGACGGGGTGATGTGCGGCAGGACGTGGTCCCCGGAGAACAGCAGCCCCCGCTGCTCGTCGAGGAAGACGACATGTCCCTTGGTGTGTCCGGGAGTTGGCACGACCCGCAGTTCGCGGTCGCCGAAGCACAGAGTCTCCGCGCCGAGCCAGCGGTCGGGGGCCTCCCACACGCTCGGGTCGTAGCCGCCGTGGTCCATCGCCTGGACGTGGTCGGCCAGTTCACCGGCGCCCGCCCGGCGCAGGGTGTCCAGCGAGCCCGCCGGTGAGTCGCTGCCCAGCCGGCCGAGCATCTCCAGGCCCGGCCGCTCCCCCGCGCCCAAGTAGACGCGCGAGCCCAGGAGTCGGCGCAGCTCCACCGCGTTGGTGTAGTGGTCGCGGTGGATGTGGGTGACGAGGATGTGGCTGATGTCGCCGAGGTCGCGGCCGATGGCGGCGAGGGCCTCCTCCAGCACCTTGCGGGCCTCCGGGATCGCCCAGCCGCCGTCGATCATGACGATGCCGTCGTCCTCCGCCAGGTTCTCGAGCAGGTAGACGTTGACGGCGTGCAGGCCGTCGTTGGGCAGCGGCAGCGGAACGCGGTGCACTCCGGGCTGCACCGTCTGGACTCCGGCTGCGGCCCAGGGGCCCTGGTCGAACCGCGCTGTCATGACTCTCCCTTGCCGGCTGTTGCGCCGTGGTCGGTGGTACGGGTGGTGCGGTGCGGGCCGCGCCGCTCGGGTGCCGGCGCGGCCCTCGGTGAGCCCGGCGGTCAGGCCCGTTCGGGGGTGCGTGCACGCAGTCTGCGGGCCAGTGCACCGGCCCCCGACCGGTCGAGCTTGCCGACCTTGGTCTGCGGCAACTCCTCGATGCCGTAGACGAATTCGGGCCACTTGTTCTTGGAAAGACCCACGTGTTCCAGGTGCTCGGTGATCTCCGCCAGGTCGACGGCGCCGCCGTCCTCGGTGACGACGAGCAGCGCGATGCGTTCGCCCAGCACCTCGTCCGGTACGGCGGCTACGCACGCTCTGGCCACGCGCGGGTAGGCGGCCACCGCCCGCTCGATCTCGGTGATGTCGATGTTGCGGCCGCCGCGGATGATGATGTCCTTCTCGCGGCCCATGATGGTGACGGTGCCGTCCTCGTGGGTCATCAGCAGGTCACCGGTGGGGAAGTAGCCGTCCTCCGTCAGCTCCGGCGGCTCGACCCGGCCGTCGCGTGCGTAGCCGAGGAAGAGGGAGGGGCCGCGCACCTGCGCCCGGCCCGAGACACCCGCGGGGGCCCGGGCGCCGTCGGGGGTGAGTGCGTGCAGGTCCGTCCCGGGGAAGGGGCGGCCGTCCCTGCCGAGCCGGATCTCCTCGGGGTCGTCCGGGCCCGGCGAGGTGTGACCGAGGCACTCGGACATGCCGAAGACGCGCAGGATCCTCGTGCCCAGGGACTGTTCGGCGCGGGCGAGGGCGCCGCGGTCCATCGGCCCGCCGCCGACCGTGATCGCCCGCACTCCCCCGAGCACCCCGGATCCGGCCGCCTCCGCGCCCATCTGGAGCGCCATCGTCGGGACGCACATGCTCCAGCGGACGTCGTTCTCGGCCATCCGCCGCAGCGCCACGGCCCGGTCCCACTTGGCGGTCAGCACGAGCGGGCCGCCCAGCAGAAGGGAGAGGTAGACGCCGAAGCAGTACGCGGCCGTCGACGACAGCGGCACGATCGCGGCCACCGCGTCCCCGCGCGTCAGCCCGTTGATCTCGATGGTGCTGGTCCCCGCGTACCGCAGGGCCTCCTCGGACTGCACCACTCCCTTGGGCCGCCCGGTCGAACCGGACGTCAGCCCGATGAGGGCGCCGCCCGACCAGCGGGCCGCGTCGTACGGTCCGGGCGCGGACCGGCAGGCCCAGCCGTCGAGCACTGTGCCCGCCCGGCCGCCCTCGGGCACCAGATCCGACACACCCCACTCGTCCATCGCCGAGGGCTCGGCGACCACGATGTCGGGCCGGATGTCCTCGTGTGCCGCGGCGAACTCCGCATGTGTGGTGTGCCGGTTGACCACCGCGAGGACGCCTCCCGTCAGGCCCACGGCGAGGCTGCCGGCGACGGTGCGCCATGAGTTGTCGGCCTGGAGGGCGACGGTGGCGCCCGCGCCGTCGGTCCCGCCGGGGCACATGACCTCGACGAGCCGGGCCGCCTCGGCGAGCAGCTCGCGCGCCGTATGTGGGCCGGTGTCGTCGACGACGGCGACGAAGTCCTCCTGCTCGGCCCTGTGTTGGAACTCCCGCACTACCTGTCGCATCCCACTTCCTCGCTACGCCGTACCGAACTCCGTGATGACCGTGTGGTGCGTGCCGCGGCGGGGTCAGCCGGTGAACATCTCCGCCTCGTGCCCCATGACCGCGATACGGCGTCCCTTCATGTCCCCCACCTGTGCGATCGCGTCGGCCCACTCCTGGCTCTTGAGGGCCTTCCTCAGGTCCTCCGGGGAGTCGAAGCCGAGCACGGACATGCCGTCCCAGCCCTCGGAGCGAGGTTCCAGTGCCTGGTCGATCTCGGTGTGCCGCCAGGACCGCAACCCGGGCAGGCGGTACGTCAGTTCGGCGTGGTCGCCGCGCCACCAGTCGATGAAGCGCTCGTGCGTCCACTCGGGCGGCCGGGCGGCCAGCAGGACGAGGTTGTACACAACTACCTTTCGTACTACGTCAGTTGAAGGCGCGGCAGGTCAGTCGAACCGGATGTCGGACGACCGGCCGATCAGCAGTCGCTGCAGCCGGTTCTTGTCGTCCACACGTCCGGCGGCCACGAAGCTCGCCTCGGGGACACCCGCGCGCCGCACCTCGCCGAGGAAGAGCTCGTCCTGGCCGAGCGTGGTCGCGGACAGGAGATGGTGGGTACGTGTGCCCCGCTCCCGCTGCTCCAGGTAGCCGACGAGCGCGGCGCGGTCACCGGCGAAGTCGGTCGCGTTGCCGTCGCCGGTGGAGAACAGGATGGAGAGCGAGAAGTCGTCGCTGATCAGGTCGAGGATCCGGTTCGGTGTGTCACTGTCGAGGATCTCGAACCACGCGGTGAGAAAAGGGGCCGCGGCGGGGGCGGTGGGCGTCTCGGTCATGTCTCACTCCGGGAGGTCGATGAGGTCGTACGTCGTGGTGAAGTACGACTGATAGCGGGCCATCCGCCCCTCGGGCGTGACCACGGCGGCCGACAGGAAGGACCCGACGGACTTCCCGGACTCGGTCACCACGCCGTACACGGTCTCCAGATCGCCGTCGCGGCTGCTCCGGAGAATGCGGTGCTCCCTGTCCACGGCGTTGCGGCCCCCGATGTAGGCGGCGAAGTCCGCCTTGGACCGTCCCGTCGCCTCGTGGCCCGGCAGGGCGATGTGGAAACGGAAGTCCGGTTCGAGGAGGTCGAGTGCCGCCTCCGGGTTGTCGCTGTCCATGCGCGCCATGTAGGCGAGCAGTACGTCGGCCATGGTCGGTCCTTTCGTTCGATGGTGGCACCGTGCGCGGTGTGCCGGGGGTCAGTCGCGCTTCGGCGGGGTGAAGAAGTCGCCCCGGGACTCCCAACGGCCGTTCGAGACGACGACCTTCTGTACGTCGCGGGTGCCGAGGTTCCGGCCGGGGCCGAAGTTGAGAACGGGACCCACACCGGTGTCCACGTGCCGCGCCTTCTCGTAGGCCCGGGTCAGGGACTCGCTGGTGACCGGCCCGTCGATGGTCTTGGCGATCTCGACGAAGGCCTTCGCGGCCTCCCAGCCCCACAGGGTGATGAAGTCGGCGGGCTGGCCCGGCTCGTGCTTCGCCATCCCCGCGCGGAACTCCTTGATGGCCGGGTCGTCGTCGTGCGGCGACCTGACCAACTGGAGCGCCTTGACCCCTTCGGCCGCCTTTCCTGCCAGGTTCAGCGTGGCCTGCGCGGCCACGGGCGCGTAGCCGTACACCTGGGCGTTGAGCCTCTGCAGCCGCGCCTCCTTGAGGTAGGAGGCGGTCTCGGCGGCGGTGAGGATCAGCACGACCGCGTCGGGCTTCTCGGCCCTGACCTTGCTGATCACCGGGCTGTAGTCGGAGGTCTGGTACTTCACCGTCAGCCGTTTCACCTTGACCGACGGGTCGGTCTTGCGGGCGGCGGGCTCGATCTCCTTGCCCACGTTCACGAAGGCCTTCGGATCACTGTGCACGACGACGACCTTCTTGGCGCCGTCCCGCACCGCCCACTGCCCGAGTGCGGCCGCCTGGTCCTCGTACAGCGTCTGCAGGCCGAAGAGGCCGTCGCGAGCCGGCTCGTACCAGGAGGCGTCGCCGCCCAGCGTGTTGAGGACCGGCACCTTCGACTGCTCCAGCACGAAGGGGAACGTGGCCTGCGTCTGGGAGGTGCCGTTGGTCGCGACGATCGCCTGGACCCCCTCCTGGTCCACGAGCCTGCGGGCGATCTGGACGGTCTGCTGCGGATCGTTGGCGTTGTCCTTGACGATCCAGTCGATCTTGCGGCCGTTGATGCCGCCCCGCGCGTTGACCGACTTGAAGTAGGCGTCGGCTCCCGCCCTTTCGGGGATCCCGAACGACGCGAGCGGGCCGGTGAGCGGGTACCACGCACCGATCTTGATGACCTTGTCGTCCACCGCCGAAGGGTTTCCCGTGCCGCAGGCGTTGGCCAGCAGGGCGAGCGTCGCGGCGAACGCGGCGATGAGTACGCGAGTCCTGCGTCGTCGCATGACCCCTCCCTCAGATCAACCTGAGTTAAGTTCAATTCAGTTCGGATGTTAATCCCGGGGAAACGCGGCTGGCAATGGCCGGACACGTACGGATCGCCGCACCCCTGACGGGGACGGCCTCGGACAACAGCGCGGCCCCCGACGGATGTCCGTCGGGGGCCGCGCCGGGTGTGCCGTTATGGGGTCAGGAAACGACTATGGGGTCAGGAAGCGACCATGCGTACGCAGGCGCCCTCGATCAACTCGCTGATCTCCGACAGGGGCGTGGGCCCCGAGGGCCGGTACCAGCGCCATACGCTGACGATCAGGCCGAGCACGCTGCCGCCGAGGAGCTGTGCGTCCCGCAGCGGGAACGAGCCCTGCGACATGCCCTTCACCAACAGGTTCGTCCAGTCCCTCTCGACGACCTGGACGAGCTGGCGGGCCGCGACCCGCTCGGCCTCCTCGCGCTTGGACTTGCGGGTACCCGACAGCAGGTCCATGTGGTTCTGCAGGATGCGCATCTGCAGGACCTCGTGCGGGGAGACGACGTACGCCGCCCGGACCGCGGCCCGCAGCGCCTCGACGGGCTCCTCGACGTCCTTGGTCGCCTCGACGAACCGGTCGTGCGAGCGCTCCAGTTCGAGTCGCATGATCGTGAGCAGGCAGTGGGTCTTGGACTCGAAGTAGTGGTACAGGGCGGTCTGGCCGATCCCGACGCGCTCCGCCACCGTCGACCACTTCGTGGCCTCGAACCCGGCTTCCCCGAAGCAGTCCACAGCGGCCGTGAGGATGGCGGCCCGCTTCGACCTGGGCCCCGCCTCCGGTTCAACGATCCTTGTCATGACTTCTCTCCTGGCCGTCCCCACCGTGGTCGTACCCGAGAGTAAACCCAAGTTGAACTCAGTTGCCAACCGGATCGATCACTCCCGTTCGAGTACGGTCGCGTTGGCCATGCCGCCGCCCTCGCACATCGTCTGCAGACCATAGCGACCGCCCGTCCTGCGCAACTGGTGAACCAGCGTGGTCATGAGCCGGGCGCCCGTCGCGCCGAGCGGGTGCCCGAGCGCGATCGCCCCGCCGAAGGCGTTGACCAGCTCGTGCGGAGCACCGGTCTCCTTCTGCCAGGCGAGGACGACGGAGGCGAAGGCCTCGTTGATCTCGAACAGGTCGATCCGGTCGATCGTCAGTCCTGCCCGGTCGAGGACCTTCTCGGTGGCGGGGATCGGACCGGTCAGCATGTGTATCGGGTCGGAGCCGACGACCGCCGTGCTGTGCACCCGGGCGAGCGGGGTCAGCCCGTGGCGGCGTACCGCGTCCTCCGAGGCGATCAGGAGGGCGGCGGCGCCGTCGGAGATCTGGCTCGACACGGCGGCGGTCAGCCTGCCGTCCTCGGTGAGGGGCTTCAGGCCCGCCATCTTCTCCGGGGTGGTGTCGGCGCGCGGGCCCTCGTCGGTGGTGAGCCCGAAGGCAGGGACGATCTCGTCGTCGAAGTCGCCGGCCGCCGTGGAGGCAAGTGCCCGCTGGTGACTGCCGAGAGCGAACCACTCCATGTCCTCGCGGGTGATGCCCCACTTCTCGGCGATCAGCTCGGCCCCGCGGAACTGCGACACCTCCTGCTCCCCGAAGCGCTCGCGCCAGCCGTCACCGGCGAACGGGCTGCCGAGACCGGCCTGTTCACCGACGAACATGGGGCTCGCGATGGGCACCTGGCTCATCACCTCGACCCCGCCCGCGACCACCAGATCGGCCGCGCCCGAGCCCACGGCCTGGGCGGCGAAGTGGACGGCCTGCTGGGACGATCCGCACTGCCGGTCGATGGTGGTGCCGGGGACGTGCTGCGGCAGGCCCGCCGACAGCCAGGCGGTGCGGGCGATGTTCCCGCTCTGGGCGCCGATCTGGCTGACGCAGCCGAAGTAGACGTCGTCGACGGCCGCCGGGTCGGCCCCGCTGCGCTCCAGCAGGGCGCGCAGCACGTGTGCGCCGAGGTCGGCGGGGTGGACGCCGCTGAGCGCGCCCTTGCGCCGGCCTACCGGGGTGCGCACGGCGCCGACGATGAAAGCTTGTGACATGGCGGGCATGGTGGGCTCCACGAGATACGAAGGGGCGGGGTCCTGATCAGGTGCCGGACGCGGTGCCCGTGAAGTCGGGCGCGCGTTTGCCGAGGAAGGCGGCGACGCCCTCGCGGCCCTCGTCGGAGGCGGCCGCGGCGGCGAGCGCGCGGGCCTCGCGGTCCAGGTGCGGGCCCAGCGGCGAGATCAGCCCGGCGGCGACGAGCCGCCGCGTGGCACCGAAGGCAGCGGTGGGTCCGCGGCGCAGCGCCTCGACCGTCCTCGCGGCCTCCTCGGGCAGGTGTCCGGCGGGCACGACGCGGCTCACCAGACCGAGCTCCGCGGCCTCGGCTGCCGATGTCCTACGGTTCGTGAGCAGCAGGTCGAGGGCCCGCTTGGGGCCGATGAGGCGCGGCAGGAACCAGCTCGCTCCGGCGTCCGGCGAGTAGCCGATCCCGGTGTACGCGGCGGTGAACGTGGCGCTGTCGGCCGCGAGGGTCACATCGGCCGCCGCGGCCAGGCCGATGCCCGCGCCCGCGACCGCGCCCTGCACGGCGGCCACCATGGGCGCGTCGAGGGCGGCGAAGGTGCGCAGCGCCTCGTGCAGCGCGTCGGTGACCGCGATGAGGTGCTTCTCCAGTGCCTCGCCGGAGAGCGTGGAGAACTCCCTGAGGTCCCCGCCGACGCAGAAGGACTTCCCTTCGGCCGTGAGCAGGACGGCTCGCACGGGCGCGCGTTCGCAGGCGCGTGCCGCGTCGAGGAGTCCGCGCGCGGTCCGCAGGCCGATGGCGTTTCCTGCGTCGCCCCGGCACAGGGTGACGCGGGCCAGGCCGCCGTCGTCGATGTCCGTGGTGACCGTGGTGAGCGCGGCCGTCATCGCGCGGTCCATCCGCCGTCGACGGTCAGGATGTGACCGGTGCAGTACGTGGAGGCGTCCGAGGCGAGGAACAGCAGCGCGCCGTCGAGTTCCTGGGCGTCGCCGCCGCGCCCGAGCTGGGTGTTGCGGTCGACCCAGCGGCTGGAGCGCTCGTCGCCGAAGAGGTCCGCGGTCATCTCGGTGCGGAACCAGCCCGGGGCGAGCGCGTTGACGCGGGTCCCGGAGCGGCCCCACTGCCCGGCCAACTCCCGTGTCAGGCCGATCAGTCCGGCCTTGGACGCCGCGTAGCTCGCGCCGCCGAGGGGCGCCGCGGAGACCAGGCCGAGGATGGAGGAGACGTTGATGACGCTCTTGGCGGAGCCGTCGCCCGGCGCCTCGGCGGTGAGCCTCGCCAGGTGGAACGGCGCGGTGAGGTTCACACCGAGGACGTCGGCGAAGGCTTCCGGGGTCTCGTCCTCGGCGCGCGTCTCACCTGACGTAGCGGCGTTGTTGACGAGGATGTCGATGCGGCCGGTGGCGGCGAGGGCCGTGTCGACCAGCTTCGTACGGTCGGCTTCGTTCGAGACGTCGCAGGCCACGGGGTGGATGCGGGCGTCGGTGTCGGCGAGTTCCTTCAGCCGGTCGATGCGGCGTGCGGCGGCGAACACGGTGGCGCCCGCCTGCGCGAGGACGGCCGCGAACCGGGCGCCGAGCCCGGCGGAGGCGCCCGTGACGAGGGCCGTCCTGCCCTCCAGGGAGAACAGTTCGGCGGCAGGGCGCGGAATGTCGCTCATTCGTCGACCCCGATCGGCAGGGCGGTCGCGCCGCCGTCGAGGACGAGGGTCTGGCCGGTCATCCAGGACGAGGCGTCGGAGGCGAGGAAGAGGGCGGCGTTCGCCACGTCCTCGACGGTGCCGAGGCGCCGCATGGGCAGCTTGGCGGTGAGGAGCGGCTCGCGGACCTCCCACACGGCGCGCGCCAGCTCCGTCTTGATGAGGCCGGGCGCGATGGCGTTCACCCGTGCCTTCGGCCCGAGTTCGTAGGCGAGCTGCCGGGTCATGTGCAGCATGGCGGCCTTGGTGGCGTTGTAGTAGCCGATGTGCGGGTCGACGATGAGGCCGCCGACGGAGGCGATGTTGACGACCGCTCCGCCGTGCTCGGCCATCCAGGACCGCCACGCGTACCGGGTCCAGGCGAGCATGCCGTACTGGTTGACGCGGACGGTCTTCTCCGCGCGCGGCAGGTCCAGGTCGATGAGGTCGCCGTTGTACGGGTTGGTCGCCGCGTTGTTGACGAGGATGTCGAGGCGGCCGAAGCGGGTCATGGTCTCGTCGACGCAGGCCTCGGCCTGATCGGGCTCGCCGGCGTTGGCGACGACCGTGTGGATGTCGCCGTCGCCCTTGACGCGCAGCAACTCCTCGCGCGCCTCGGCGAGTCCGGGCGCCTTGCGGGCCGCGATCACCACGTGGGCGCCGGCCGCGCGGTAGGCGGCGGCGATGCCGAGGCCGATGCCACGGGATCCGCCGGTGATGACGGCGACCCTGTCCTTCAGGGTGTCGGTCGGGGTGTGGGGCGGGGTGTGGGTGCTCACGCGGCTCCTGCCTTCTTCTTGTACGGGGCGAGTTCCTGCCGGGCCACGGTCCGCAGGTGCACCTCGTCGGGGCCGTCGGCGATCTTCAGGGCCCGCGTGATGGAGTACAGCCGGGCCAGGACGGTGTCGTCGCTCACCCCGGCCGCACCGTGGGCCTGCACCGCGCGGTCGACGACCTTGTGGGCGACCTCCAGGGCCGCGACCTTGATCGCGGCGACCTCCATGCGGGCGGCGGCGTTGCCGACGGTGTCCATCAGCCAGGCCGACTTGAGGACCAGGAGCCGCAGTTGCTCGATCTCGATGCGGCTGCGGGCGATCCATTCACGGACGACACCGCGGTCCGCGAGGGGACCACCGAAGGCCTCGCGCGCGGTGACGCGTTCGCACATCAACTGCAAGGCGCGCTCGGCGAATCCGACGGCACGCATCGCGTAGTGCATGCGTCCCGGGCCGAGCCGCCCCTGCGCGAGCGCGAAGCCCTCACCCTCTCCCCCGAGGATGTTCTCCACGGGTACCCGGACGTCCTCGAAGAGCACGTCGCCGTGGCCGAGCCGGTCGGAGTACCCGAACATCGGCAGGTCGCGCAGGACGGTGACGCCCGGGGTGTCCCGGGGGATGAGCAGCATGCTCTGCTGCCGGTAGGTGGGCGCGTCCGGGTCGGTCTTGCCCATCAGGATGATGAGCTCGCAGTCGGGGTCGAGGATCCCGGAGGTGTACCACTTGCGGCCGTTGACGACGTACTCATCGCCGTCGCGGGTGATGCGGGTACGGATGTTGCGGGCGTCGGAGCTGGCGACCTCCGGCTCGGTCATGGCGAAGCAGGAGCGGATATCCGCGTCCAACAGGGGCCGCAGCCACCGCTGTTGCTGCTCGGGAGTGCCGAACAGGGCGAGCAGTTCCATGTTGCCGGTGTCGGGCGCCGAGCAGTTGAACACCTCGGGGCCGATGATGGAGCGCCCGGCCAGCTCCATGAGGGGCGCGTAGTCGAGGTTGGTGAGTCCTGCGCCCCAGTCGCCGTGCGCCATGAAGAGGTTCCACAGGCCCTCGGCGCGGGCCTTCTCCTTCAGCTCGGTCATCACCTGCGGCAGCGCGTGCGGGTCGTCCGCCTCGGCGAGCTGCCGGTCGTACACCGCTTCCGCGGGAAGGACGTGCTGCTCCATGAACGACCGCATGCGGTCCTGGAGTTCACTCGCGCGCGGCGAGAATCCGAAATCCACGATGGCTCCTGTGGTGGGTCTGAACGGGCCGCTGGGGTCAGCCGAGGATGTCGCGCGCCGTGCGGATCATCGCGGCGATGGTCGGCGGCAGTCGCTCCTGGTCCGGGTCGTGGTGTTTGCCCTCGCGGTGCCGGCGCAGATTGTGGCCCATGATCGCGGCCATCTTCATGCGGCCGAGCGCCCGGAACCAGTTCATCGCGGGCAGCTCGGGACCGCCGTCGCGGTAGGCGTCGAGGAGTTCGGCCTCGGTGGGTAGGCCCGGCACCTCCCGTCCCAGCTGCGGGAAGTTGTGGTGGTCGGCGAAGAGCAGGAACCAGCCGAGGTCGATGCGCGGGTCGCCGACGCTCCAGATTTCCCAGTCGACGACGGCGGCGGCGCGTTCGCCCTCGTACAGCACGTTGCCGAGCCGGAAGTCGCCGTGCAGCAGCACGGGCGGGAGGCCGCCGGGCACGTCCTCGGCGAGGCGTGCGAGCAACTCCTCGCCTCCGGGCCGTAGTTCGGCCGGGACGGCGTGCATGGTGCGGCTCCACCGTTCCAGCTCGCCGGCCGCGTCGAGGGGTTCGGGCGCCTCCAGATCGGGGTCCCGTACGTCGGTGTCGTGCAGGGCGCGCAGGACGCGGGCGCTGTCCAGCATCCGGGCCCGCGCCGTCGCGGCGGGCAGTTCGGGCTCGTCGAGGACGGGTTCGACGGCGACCCCGGGGGCGAACTCCATGGCGAACCAGGCCGGTTGCTCCTCGTCGATGACCGCGACCCCCGGCACGGGCACGGCCGATCCGGAGAGCGCGCGCAGGACCCGCGCCTGGCGCAGCACATCATTGCGCCCGATCGGCCGCTGCCCCGGAGGCACCGCCTTGACGACGTACTTCGCCTCCCCGGCCGTGACCGAGTACGTCAGTCCGGAGTGTCCGCCCGGCAGCGTCGCCAACTCCCCTACGGGCGCGCCGGGATGACGTTCGGCGAGCCGGTCGCGGACCCGCAGGGCCAGTGCGGCGACGGGGGTGACCGTGCTCATCGGACGGGCTCCTTGGGGAGGCCGAGCACGCGCTCGGCGAGGATGTTGTGCTGGATCTCGTCGGTGCCGCCCGCGATGCTGTAGCCGGGCGCGCCGAGCAGGTGCTCCGTCCAGGCGTACGTGCCCCACTCCCCCGTGTCGGCGACGAGGGACGGTCCGAGCAGGTCGGAGACGAGGTCGCTGGTGCGGCGCATCGTCTCGGTGGCGTACAGCTTGCCGACCGAGGCCTCGGCGCCGGGTTCGCGTCCCGCGACGAGGGCGCCGGTCACCCGCAGCCCGATGAGGCGCTGTACGAGGGCGCGTACGTAGAGGTCGGCGGATCGCTGCTGTTCGGCGCCGGTGAGCGGGCGGGGCAGGTTGCGCGCCAGGTCGAGCGCCCGGTCGGCGTTGTCGAGGCCGAGGTTGCCGGAGTCGAGCCGTTCGGCGGCGAGCACGCCGAGCGTGACCCGCCAGCCCTCGCCGACCGGGCCGAGCCGGTCGGTGTCGGGGACGACGACGCCGTCGAGGTAGACCTCGTTGAAGCTGGCGCCGCCGGTCATCTGCCGGATCGGCCGCACGGTCACGCCCGGCGCGTCCATGCGGACGAGGAACACGGTGATGCCCGCGTGCTTGCGGACGTCGGGGTCGGTGCGGCACACCGCCACGCCCCAGGTCGCGACGGTCGCCCCGGAGGTCCACACCTTGTGCCCGTCGAGGACCCAGTGGTCGCCGTCGCGCACCGCCTTCGTGCGCACCGCGGCGAGGTCGGAGCCGGCCTCGGTCTCCGAGAAGAGCTGGCAGGCCAGTTCGTCGGTGCGCAGCATCGGGCGCAGCCAGCGCCGCTTCTGCTCGTCGGTGCCCCAGATGCCGATCGCGGGGGCGACGAGCTGCTGGGTCACCGGGAAGATCTCGGTGCGGTGCGGCACGTCGAAGGCGGCTTCTTCGGAGCGGTAGAGCTGCTCGTAGTACGCGGGCAGGTCACGTCCTCCGTAGGCGGCCTCCCAGTTGAGCGCGCCCCATCCCTGGTCGTACCGGGTGCGCTCCCACTCCTGGGTGCGGGCGGTGTGTGCGCGCTCCTGGTCGTCCGTCCAGTTCTCGAAGACCGCGACCGAGTCGGAGCCGCTGCCCCAGGCGCCGTCGGTGGCGCGCGGCCGGGCTGCTGTGGCGAGCCACTGCCGGGCCCGGTCGCGGAACTCCTCGGGTTCGGGTGTTCCCGTTGCTCCGGTCATGTCTTCCTCACCTCCGTTTCCGTTCAGCGGGACAGCGGGACAGCAGGCCATCGGCACAGCCAGTCATCGGGACAGCACCGTGCAGGCGCTCACGCCCGGGGCGCCGTACACATGGGTGAAGCCGACCCTGGGTGCTCCGGGCACCTGCCGTTCTCCGGCCGCACCCCGCAACTGCGTGACGACTTCGTAGACTTGGCGCAGTCCTGACGCGCCGATGGGTTCGCCGTTGGCGATGCAGCCGCCGTCGGTGTTGACCGGAAGCGGCCCGTCGATCTCCGTGGCGCCGGCGGCGATCAGGCGTTCCTGTTCGCCGTCCTCGCAGAAGCCGCACTCGGCCAGGTGCATGAGTTCGGCGCCGCTCTCGGTGTCCTGGAGCTGGGCGACGTCGACGTCGCCGGGGCCGATGCCCGCCTCCTCGAAGGCTGCGGCCGAGGCGTCGCGGCTGACGCTGGTCAGCTCGCCCCCGGGGATCCAGGGGCTGAACACCTCGAACGAGCCGAAGCGCCGGGTGCGTACGGCCGCGGATCGCAGGGTCACCGAAGGGGCGTCCAGCGTGCGGGCGACCTCGGGCGAGCAGAGGACGAGGGCGGCGGCGCCCGCGCCCGGGGAGCAGAACATGTAGCGGGTCAGCGGGTCGCTGACCATGCCGGAGTCCAGGATCTCCGCCGCGGAGACCGGCTTGCGGCGCCAGGCCTCGGGGGTGCGGGCACCATTGCGGTACGCCTTCTCCGCGATCAGCGCGAGGGTCTGCGGGGTGATCCCGTGGTCGTGCATATAGCGCTGGATCTTCATGCCGAAGAACTGCGTGGTGACCATCAGGCCGTCGCTGCCGTACTCCTCGCCCAGGCCCCAGTCCTCGGGGCGCGGGTCGAAGGCACCGCGCGGGTGCTTGTCGAAGCCGACGGCGAGGACGACGTCGGCCATGCCGGAGCGGATGGCGTTGACGGCGGAGACCAGCGCACTGCCGCCGGTCGCGCAGCCGTTCTTGACGTTCACGAACGGCAGTCCAGTCAGGCCGAGTTGGGCCACCAGGGTGTCGGCGAGGCCGGCACTGTCACTGCCGCCGAACGCGGCCCGCACCCGGGACCATTCGATCCCGGCGTCCGCGAGCGCGGCGCCCACCGCGCTGACGGCCAGCTGTCGGCCGCTGGCCTCCGAGCGGCCGAACGGGGTGCGTCCGGCGCCGCAGATCATGACGTCGTCGGCGCTCATGAGCCCTCCTCCTCAACGGTGTTCGTGGGCCGGGCCCTCGGCACCCCGTCGCCCGTGACCACGGTGAGGGGCATGCCGATCCGCACCGCGTCCGGGTCGTCGATGTCGCCTACGTCGAGCACCGCGGCCACCCGGACACCCTCGTCCAGCTCCACGTAGCCGAGGGCGAACGGCACGAAGCCGCCGGGCGGTTCCTTGTACGGCGGGGACTTGGGCGCGTACCGCTGCACCGTCCAGGTCCACAGCGTGCCCGCGCCGGACAGGACCGCATCGGCGGCCGGCCCTCCGCAGCGCGGGCACGACTCGTCCGCGGGGTACACGGTCACCGAGCAGCCGGAGCAGTGCGAGCCCTTGAGGCCGTACGAGCCCTGGGGTCCGGCGGCCGGACTCCGCGGAAGCGTCGTCATCCGGATCAGCGCCCCGACCACTTGGGCTCGCGCTTCTCCAGGAACGCCGAGACACCTTCGGCGGCGTCCTCGGAGTTGAGCGCCACGCCGACGGCGAGGTGCTCCATGACCATCAGCGACTGGGTGTCGGCGTCCAGGCTGCGGTCGATCGTCATCTTGGTGAGCCACATCGTGAACGGGCTCTTGTCGGTGAGGTGGGAGATGAACTCCTCGACCGTCTCGTCCAGCTTCTCGGTCGGCGCGTGGTCGTTGATCAGGCCGAACTCGGTGGCCTCGATGCCGGACAGCAGCTTGCCGGTGAGCATCAGCTCCTTGGTCTTGCGGATGCCGATCATGCGCGGCACCCGGTAGATCGGGCCCGCGCCGCCGTAGAGTGCGCGGTTGATGTGGAAGTCACCGATCTTGGCGTCGTCCGCGGCGATCGCGAAGTCGCAGGAGATCATGATCTCGAAGCCGCCGGCGGTGACGTGGCCCTCCAGGACCGCGACCGAGGGCGTCTTCATCGAGTAGAGGCGGTCGCAGACCTTCGCGGACTTGACCGCGACGTCGATGGCGTTCGACTTGCCGACGTACTCCGCCTTCAGGCTGTCGAGGTCGAAGCCCGAGCAGAAGGTGCCGCCGCGACCGCGGAACACCAGGACGCGCAGCTCGGGGTCCGCGTCGACCTCGGTGATGATCTCGTCGAGGCGGTCCAGGATCGGGACCGTGACGCAGTTCTTCTTCCACGGGCGGTTGAGCCAGACACGGGCGACGTGGCCGTCACGCTCGAACTGGATCTCGTCTTCCACTGCCATCTCTGATCCCCTTCGTTCAAACTGAACTGAATTCATTACGAGTCTGCGGAGCTGGTGATCCACTGTCAAGGCCCACTTCGAAACTGGTTCAGTGGATTCGGTTCGACGCCGCTCCGGGCCGACCCCCGCTACCGCCCTGGGTCGCCCCCGCCACCGCTCCGGGTCAACTCCCGTTACGCACAGGGATGTCGACGAGCACCTTGGTCCGCCGCGCGTCGCGCACGTCGTGCAGCCCCGCGACGGCGTCCGCGAGGGGGATGTGCTCCAGCCAGCCGTCGACCGGGAAGCGGCCGCCGGCCATGTGGTCCAAGACCCGCTCGAAGACGCCGTCGGGGTACGCCTCGGAGCCGAGCAGCGCGAGTTCGGCCAGACGCACGACGGAGGCGTCGATGGCGACCGGGCCCGAGTACAGGGCGACCATCACGACCGGCGCCCGGGCGGCAAGCGAGCGGATGGCGGTGTTCAGCGCGTCGGGCCGGCCCGCGCACTCGACGGCGGCGTCGACACCGCGGCCGCCGGTGTGCCGCATGACCTCGTCGACCACGTCGACCGCGCCCGGATCGAGCACGCGGGCGCCGTGCCGCTCGGCCGCGGCCCGGCGGGACGGCGAGGGTTCCACCACGAGCACGTCGTCGACCCCGTTCGCCTGTAGCGCGAACAACGCCCCCATGCCGACCGCCCCCGCGCCCGTCACCAGGGCGCTGCCGCCGCGCACACCGGCGCGCTCCACCGCGTTCAGGGCCACGGCCATCGGCTCGGCCAGCGCGCCCTGTTCCAGCGAGACCCCGTCGGGCAGCCGGTGCACGGACCCGGTCGGCACGACCACGTACTCGGCGAGTCCGCCGCCGGGCGAGGTCACCCCGATCGCGGCGAGCTTCGCGCACAGGTGATCGAGACCCTCAGTACACCGAGAGCAGACCCCGCAGGTGCGTATCGGCCGGACGCAGACCCGGTCGCCGGGCGCGGCCCGGTCGACGCCCTCGCCGCGGGCGACCACGGTTCCGGCGAACTCGTGGCCCAGCGTCTGCGGCAGGGTGGCCCCGGTCAGCGGGTTGGGCTCGTGGGTGGCACGAGGCGCCTCGAAGTACTCGTGCACGTCGGTTCCGCAGATCCCCGCGTGCGCCACGCGGATCTTCACCTCGCCGGGGCCCGGCTCGGGTTCGGGCATCTCCTCGATCCGCAGATCCTTGGCTCCGTACAGCCTGGCGGCCAGCATCGTTCCTCCTGGGATTCGTCCCCGTGCGACACGTACGACCCCTTGAGACTGACACCGAACTGAACTGACTTCAATATTTTCCTTGAGACTTGCACCTACTTCGGTTCAGTATGGGAAGCGTCCGCCCATCCGTATCCGCCCACCCGTATCCGCCCCTGCCGACGCGTGAGGGGAAGTCTGGAGTGCCCATGTCCGCAGGCGACGCGGCGGCGCGGCCGTACCGCGCACAGCATCCCGTCCGCTTCGTGACCGCATCGAGCCTCTTCGACGGCCATGACGCGTCGATCAACATCATGCGGCGCATCCTTCAGGCCCAGGGCGCGGAGGTGATCCACCTCGGGCACAACCGCTCGGTCGGCGAGGTGGTGGACGCCGCGTTGGAGGAGGACGTCCAGGGCGTGGCCGTCAGCTCCTACCAGGGCGGTCACATCGAGTACTTCGAGTACTTGATGGAGCTGCTGCGGGAGCGCGGCGCCGGGCACGTGCGGGTGTTCGGCGGCGGCGGGGGCGTGATCGTGCCGCAGGAGGTCGAGCGGCTCGCGCGGGCCGGGGTGCGCATCTTCTCGCCGGAGGACGGACAGCGCCTCGGCCTCGTCGGGATGATCCGGTCGATGATCGAGGCGTGCGACACCGCCCCCTGGGAGGAGTCGCCGGCCGAGCTCGACCGCGTGCTCGCCGGTGAACGCCCCGCCCTTGCACGGGTGTTGTCCGGCGCCGCCGCCCAGGCCGTGCCGCCCGCGGACCTGCGGGCACTGGAGAAGGCGGCCGCGGCCCGCCAGGTGCCGGTGCTCGGCATCACGGGCACGGGCGGTTCCGGCAAGTCCTCGCTCACCGACGAGCTCGTGCGCAGGTTCCGCACCGACCAGGGCGACACGCTGCGGGTGGCCGTGCTCGCCGTGGACCCGACGCGGCGGCGCGGCGGCGGCGCACTGCTCGGCGACCGCATCCGGATGAACTCCCTGGACGGCGACCGGGTCTTCTTCCGCTCGCTGGCCACCCGCGGCAGGGGCGAACTCCCCGACGGGCTCGGCGAGTCGATCACCGCGTGCCGGGCGGCCGGCTACGACCTGGTCGTCGTCGAGACACCCGGCATCGGCCAGGGTGACGCGGCGATCGTGCCCTTCGCGGACGTGTCGCTGTACGTGATGACGCCCGAGTTCGGCGCCGCCTCGCAGCTCGAGAAGATCGACATGCTGGATTTCGCGGATGTCGTCGCCATCAACAAGTTCGAGCGGCGCGGCGCCTCGGACGCCCTGCGCGACGTGGGACGCCAACTGGTGCGCAACCGGGAGGCGTTCGGGTCGCGTCCGGACGACATGCCGGTGTTCGGCACCAGCGCGGCGACCTTCCACGACGACGGTGTCACCGCGCTCTACCAGCATCTGCGCACCCTGCTCGCCGAGCGCGGCCTGCCGGTCGGCGCCGGGGCGTTGCCGGAGGTGTCCGTACGTCACTCCAGCGGCGCGGCGCAGATCGTGCCGCCGCAGCGCTCGCGCTATCTGGCCGACATCGCGGAGACGGTGCGCACGTATCACGCGCGCACCCTCGACCAGGCCGATATCGCACGCCGCGTCCAGCAACTGACGTCGGTACGCAATGAGTTGGCGGACGAGCAGTCGTCCACGGACGGTGTCGACCGGCTGCTCGGCACGGCACACGAACGGCTCGACGAGGCCTCCCGCCGCGCGCTGGAACAGTGGCCGGCGACCGTACAGGCTTACTCCGGCGACGAGTTGGTGGTCTCGGTACGCGACCGGGAGCTGCGCACTACGCTGGTGCGCGAGTCGCTGTCGGGCACGCCGGTCCCCCGTGTCGCACTGCCGCGGTACGCCGACCACGGGGAGCTGCTGCGCTTTCTGCGGGCGGAGAACCTGCCAGGCTCCTTCCCGTTCACGGCGGGGGTGTTCCCCTTCAAGCGGGAGGGCGAGGACCCGGCGCGGATGTTCGCCGGGGAGGGCGATCCGTTCCGCACCAACCGCCGCTTCAAGCTGCTGTCCGAGGGCTCCGAGGCGACGCGCCTGTCCACGGCCTTCGACTCCGTCACCCTCTACGGACGCGACCCCGACCGGCGCCCCGACATCTACGGCAAGGTGGGTACCTCCGGTGTGTCGGTGGCGACGCTGGAGGACATGAAGGCGCTGTACGAAGGGTTCGACCTCGTCGCGCCGACCACCTCCGTCTCCATGACGATCAACGGTCCCGCGCCGACGATCCTCGCGTTCTACCTGAACACGGCCGTCGACCAGCAGCTCGACGCGTACGCCGCCGAGCACGGCCACGCACCCGACGCCGAGCGGGAGCGGGAGATCCGGTCACAGGTGCTGAGCACTGTGCGCGGCACCGTGCAGGCCGACATCCTCAAGGAGGACCAGGGACAGAACACCTGCCTGTTCTCCACGGAGTTCAGCCTGCGCATGATGGCCGACATCCAGGAGTGGTTCATCGAGCAGGACATCCGCAACTTCTACTCGGTGTCCATCTCCGGCTACCACATCGCCGAGGCCGGGGCGAACCCCATCAGCCAGCTCGCGTTCACGCTCGCCAACGGGTTCACCTACGTCGAGTCGTACCTGGCCCGCGGCATGCACATCGACGACTTCGCGCCGAACCTGTCGTTCTTCTTCTCCAACGGCATGGACCCGGAGTACTCGGTGCTCGGCCGGGTGGCCCGGCGCGTCTGGGCGGTGGCGATGCGGGACCGCTACAGGGCGAACGAGCGCAGCCAGAAGCTCAAGTACCACGTGCAGACCTCGGGCCGCTCCCTGCACGCCCAGGAGATGGACTTCAACGACATCCGCACCACCCTCCAGGCACTCATCGCGCTCTACGACAACTGCAACAGCCTGCACACCAACGCCTACGACGAAGCGGTGACCACCCCGACCGAGGACTCCGTGCGGCGGGCGCTCGCCATCCAGCTGATCATCAACCGCGAGTGGGGCCTCGCGATGAACGAGAACCCGCTGCAGGGCTCGTACATCATCGACGAACTCACCGACCTCCTGGAGGAGGCGGTCCTCACCGAGTTCGAGCGGATCAGCGAGCGCGGCGGTGTGCTGGGCGCGATGGAGACGGGCTATCAACGGGGCCGTATCCAGGACGAGTCGATGCTGTACGAGGAACGCAAGCACGACGGCACGCTGCCGCTCATCGGCGTCAACACCTTCCTCAAGCCGCACACCGAGGACACGGCCCCGGCCACGGTCGAGCTGGCCCGCGCCACCGAGGGGGAGAAGGAGTCCCAGCTCGACCGGGTGCGGGAATTCCAGACCCGGCACGCCCAGGACGCGGAGGTCGCCCTGGACCGTCTGAAGCGCGCCGCGACCAGCGGCGAGAACGCCTTCGCCGTTCTGATGGACGCCGCGCGTGTCTGCTCGCTTCAGCAGATCACGGAGGCGTTCTTCGAGGTGGGCGGCGCGTATCGGCGCAATGTCTGAGACCCGTGTGTGAACCGGCCGCTGGCACATTCCCGGACGACCGACCAGAGACAACCGACCCAGGAGGCACCCATGCGGCCGACGCGTCTGCCCACGGCCGAACGCGCCGCCCAGTACCGCGCCCGCGGGGACTGGCGGGACCGCCCGGTGGCCGGGTATCTGCGCCGGGCGGCAGCCCTGTGGCCGGACGCGCTCGCCGTCGTCGACGGTGACCGGCGTCTGACGTTCGCCGAGGTCGACCTGCAGGTGACGGCGCTGGCCGCCGCCCTGCACGCCCGCGGCATCGGCCAGGACGACGTCGTGTCGTTCCAACTGCCCAACCGGGCCGAGGCCGTGGTGCTCTTCCAGGCGATCATGAAGGTGGGCGCCGTCGCCCATCCGATCGTGCCCATCTACCGGGGTCACGAGCTCCGCTTCATCCTGCGCCAGGCGCGGACGAAGGTCGTGTTCGTGCCGGGCCGATACCGGGGCTTCGACTATCCGGACCTCTACCGGCGACTGCGCGACGACCTTCCCGAACTGCGGGACGTGGTGGTCGTCGACGGCGACGCCGGGCGACGGTACGTCGTCATCCTGGGAGGCGTTCCTCGGCTCGGCGGGTCCCGATCCCGAGGCGACGGTGGACGCGCTGCCCGCGCCGGATCCCGACCAGGTCTGCCTCCTGCTCTACACCTCCGGCACGACCGCCGACCCCAAAGGTGTGCTGCACAGCCACAACACCCTGGTCTTCGAGAACTTCTCGATGATCGACCAGTTCGCGCTCAACGAGCGGGACGTGATCTTCACCCCCTCCCCGGTCACCCACATCACGGGGGTCAACTGCGCCCTCGTACTGCCCTTTCTGCTCGGTGCCCCGGTGGTCCTCCAGGACGTGTGGGACCCGGCGGTCGCACTGCGCCGGATCAACGGGAACGGGGCGAGTTTCGCGATCTTCTCGACGCCGTTCCTGATGGGCCTGCTCGCCGCCGCCGAGGCCGCTGACGTGACGGCGCCGACGCTCAGATACCTCGTCTGCGGCGTCGCGGCGATACCCGACGACCTCACGCGCCGGGCCGCGGACCGCCTCGGTGTGGTGACCCGCATGTACGGGGCGACCGAAGGCCCCTCGGTGACCGCGGCCGACCGGTGGAACCCTGCCGGGATCCGCACCCGCACCGACGGCACGCCCCTCGCCCCGACCGAGGTCGTGGTCTCGGACGATGCGGGCGCGACGGCGCCGCAGGGCGTCCTCGGCGAGGTACTCTGGCGCGGACCCGACACCTGCCTCGGTTATCTCGACGAGCGGCTGAACGAGGCCGCGTTCACCCGGGACGGCTGGTTCCGCAGCGGCGACCTGGCCCGGTTCGACGAACACGGTGCCCTCCACATCGAGGGCCGCATCAAGGACATCGTCAACCGCTCGGGCGAGAAGATCAGCGTCCACGAGGTGGAGAACCTCCTCGGAGACCATCCCGCCGTCACCGAGGTCGCCGTCGTCGCCGGACCCGACGCGCGCACGGGCGAGCGGGCCTGCGCGTTCGTGGTGACCGGCGGGGAGGCGGAACTCACCCTTGAGGACATCGGCGCGCACCTGGCCGCCCGTGAGGTGGCCACGCAGAAGATCCCCGAGAGCCTCTTCCTCGTCGATGCCCTGCCGTACACAGCCAGCGGCAAGATCAAGAAGTTTGCGCTCCGGGAGTGGCTGCGGGACCGCGGCAAGGACACGCGGGCCGCCGCGGCCATGACCGTTCTCTCCGCCCACGAACGCTGAACTCCCCACTTCAAAAAGGAACTTCATGCCTGACATCCCTACCCTCTCCCGCCTCGGCGTCGTCGGCTGCGGCCTCATGGGCTCCGGCATCGCCGAGGTCGCCGCACTGCGCGGCATCGACGTCACGGTCGCCGAGTCGACGCCCGAGCTCGCCGCCGCGGGCCGGGCCCGCCTCGTCGCATCCCTGGACCGCGGACTGCGGCGCGGCAAACTCACCGAGGCCGAGCGCGATCAGGCCCTGGCCCGGCTGGCCTTCACCCACGACCTGGGCGACCTGGCCGACCGGCAGGTCGCCATCGAGGCCGTCGCCGAGAACCGGGAGATCAAGCTCGACCTCTTCCGGCAACTGGACAAGGTTCTCGCCGACCCCGAGGCCGTCCTCGCCACCAACACCTCATCGATCCCCGTCGTCGACCTCGCCGTGGCCACCGGCCGCGCCTCCCGCGTCGTCGGCCTGCACTTCTTCAACCCCGTACCGGTACAGAAGCTCGTCGAGGTCATTCCCGCCCTGACCACCAGCGCGGACACGGTGGCGCGCGCCCGCGCGTTCGCCACCGAACTACTCGGCAAGGAGGCCATTCAGGCGCCCGACCGTTCGGGGTTCGTGGTCAATGCCCTGCTGGTGCCGTATCTGCTCGCCGCGGTCCGCATGGTGGAGGCCGGCGCGGCCCGCCCCGAGGACATCGACCGCGGCATGGAGCTGGGCTGCGCCCATCCGATGGGTCCGCTGCGGCTGCTCGACCTGATCGGCCTGGACACGGCACAGGCGGTGGCCGAGTCGATGTACGAGGAGTTCAAGGAACCCTTGTACGCCGCTCCCCCACTGCTCCAGCGGATGGTGGCGGCCGGGCATCTGGGGCGAAAGAGCGGGCGCGGATTCTACGTGTACGACAGCTGAGCGCACGGATACGAGGAAGCGGCGGGCCCCACAAGCTGAACCAAATTTGTTTCACTTCTGGCAAAGGACCGGTCTCCATACTCGGATGACGTCAATACGCCTGTAGGTGTGCGGGTTGACTTTGGTCGTTCCTGTTGACTGGATGCGGGACAGACCCTTAAATCAACCTGACTTTGGTTCGGTTAGCTCTGTCGGGGCTCGCGGAGTCTCCGGGCAGCCGATCGCGAGCCACCGGACGACCTTCGATCAGGAGGGAACCATCCATGTACGTCCAAGTTGACCTCCGTTCATCAGCCGCCTCCTCGGCCCTACGAGAGGCAGGCGACTTCGGGTCCCTCAAAGTCGTCGTAGTGAGCGATGACGGCGGCAACGAAGGCTTGGCGCAGGCGCTGGCGCTGACAGGCCTGGGGAAGGTCGGTGCTGACGGGCATGCCTACCTGGAGGTCGAAGCCCTGCGACAGCTCAGCGGCGAACACGCCGCGGACCCCGAGTGGCAGGCCGGCTTCGACGCGATGATCGGCTACGCCCGAGCCGGAGGATGGCTGGCAGCCGGCCCGTCGCTGCGCGCCCACTGCGAGACGCGGCAGGACGATGCGATGACACGGTCGTCCGGGGCGGCCCGTCAGACGGTATCTCCCGATGATTTCCGGTACGTCATCGGGCACTTCGCAAGCGGCATCACCGTCGTCTCCACGCGCCATGGCGGAAGGCCCTGCGGCACGACCGTCAGCGCGGTCAGCTCACTGTCGCTGGCGCCCCCGATGCTCGTGATCTGCATGAATCAGCAGTCCGTGACCGCGCAGGCGGTCAGTGCCTCGCGCACGTTCGCCGTGAACATCCTCAGCGAGGACCAGTCCGCCATGGCCGAGCGGTTCGCCGGCAAGGGCGGCGACAAGTTCGCCGACGTGCCCTTCTCCGGGCGCCCTGACGGGCCACCGTTGTTGGACGGCTCCCTCGCCACCCTCGAGTGCCGGGTGGTGCAGCAGGTGAGCGGCGGGAGTCATACGGTCTTCCTCGCGGAGGTCGTCCGGGCGCGCGTTGGCGGGGGTTCGCCGCTCGCCTACTTCCGCGGCCGAATGGGACGGCTGGACGACGAACTCGTGGACCGTGCGTCCAGGCCATAGTCCTGCCCTGCTCGGCGCACGGGCATGAAGGCCATGGTGCAAGGAGCCCGGCACCGCGCCGCATCCGAGTCGCCGCCCCGCACCAGGCACCCCAGACACCGGAACAGAGCCAGTGAGAGGGAGTCTTGTGGAACAACACGCGCTGCGACAGGCGAACATGGCGATCGCCGAGCGGTATCTCCAGGCGATCAACGACTGGGACTTCGACGTCAAACGGGAACTGCTCGCCCCCGACGTAATCTTCGAGATGCGATGGGCGCCGCCGGGATTCCCACGCCGTATCGACGGCGTCGAGGCCGTCATGGAGTTCCTCGCTCCCCTGCCTGAGGCCATCGTCACCGAGGGCCTCCACGACATCCGCCTCGAGACGCTGCACTCCGACGCCGGTCAGGTTGTCGCCTTCTACAAGAGCGACATGAAGATGGTGCGGCCGGTCGAGTACAAGAACGACTACATCACCTGCTTCACCATCCGGGACGGCAGGATCGTCCGCTTCTGTGAGTACTTCGACCCGATCCCGCTGGTCGTCGCCTTCGGCGGCAGTGTGGTGCCTCCGTCGCCCTGACGCGCGCGCTGCCGCCCGTACCCCTTCCCGTGAACACCCGCCACCGAGAGGCTCATCGCATATGTCCGCATCGCACTACCCGACGAACTTCGGCGTCTTCATGGCCCCCTTCCACAAGATAGGCGTCAGCCCGACCGTCCTGTTCGAGCGGGACCTCGCCATCATCGAGATGGCCGACCGGCTCGGCTTCCAGGAGGCGTGGCTGGGCGAGCACCACTCCGGAGGCCATGAGCCGATCGGGTCCCCGGAACTGATGCTGGCGGCGGCCTCGCGCACCACGCGAACCATCAAGCTCGGCACCGCCGTGAACTCGCTGCCCTACCACAACCCGTTCCTGCTCGCCGAGCGGCTGGTGATGCTCGACCACCTCACCCACGGACGCGCGATGATGGGCTTCGGACCGGGACAGCTGATCTCGGACGCCTACATGCTCGGCATCGACCCTGCCACCCAGCGCGACCGGATGCTCGAGGCCGCCGACGTCATCATGCGGCTCCTACGCGGCGAGACCGTCACGGAGAAGACCGAGTGGTACGACCTGCGCGAGGCCAAGCTGCAGCTACGTCCCTACACCGTCCCCGAACTCGACGTGGTCGTCGCCGCCGTCACCTCGCCGTCCGGTCCGGTGACGGCGGGCAGGCTCGGCATCGGCATGATCAACCTCTCCGCGAGCTCACCGGTGGCCTTCGAGGCCCTCCGCACCCACTGGGGCGTCGCGGAGCGGGAGGCCGCGGACCACGGTCGCACGATCGACCGCAGGAACTGGCGCCTCTCCGCCATCACCCACATCGCCGAGACCGAGGAGCAGGCGCGCCAGGACTGTGCCTACGGCTTCGAGGAGATCTGGAACTACCTCGCGCACATCTCGCCGCTGCCGGCCTCCACGAAACCGGACGTCGAGGGCATGATCGACGAGGCGATCGAGTCGGGGTCGGTACTCATCGGGACGCCCGACACAGCCATCGAACTCATCCGGAAGCTGGCGGACCAGACCGGTGGCTTCGGCAGCTTCGTGACGACGCTGACCGACTTCACCGCCTTCGACAAGCAGAAGCGCGCGCTCGAACTCTGGGCCGAGTACGTCATCCCGGAGTTCCGGGGCCAGTTGCAGCCCATCCGCGAGCACAACTCCTGGGTACGGAACGGCGAGTGGAAGGAGCAGACCATGGCCGCCATCAGCGCCGCCTCCGAGAAGTACGCTCAGCGGACGACCGCCGCCCCCTGATCCCACCGCAACCAGGGGTGGCCGTGCCCTGGCCGACGCCTGAGCGCGTACGACACGGCCGACCGCCTGAGATCGGCGGTCGGCCGTGTCGTGGGCCCGCGTTCCGTCAACGGTCAGGCGTTTCGCCGCAGTTCGTCCGCGCAACGCTCCGCCATCACCATCACGGTCGTGTTGGTCGGTTCGGCCGGGATGTCCGGCATGATCGAGGCGTCGATGACGTAGAGGCCGTCGACGCCGTGCACCTTGCCGCGCTGGTCGACGACCGCGGTGGGGGTGTCGGCGCCGCCCATGGCGCAGGTGCCGACGGCGTGGCAGCAGGTGTTCTTGCCCTCGTGGACGGCGCGGGCCAGGTCGGCGTCGGTGGTCGCTTCGGGGCCCGGCCAGGTCTCGGCCTTCACGAACGGGCGCAACGGAGCCGCTTCCATGACCTTCCGCATCTCGCGGATGCCGGAGATCATGCGGCGCAGGTCGTCGGGGTGATCGAACAGGCCGAGGTGGATGCGCGGGGCGGTGTCCGGGTCCCGTGAGGTGATCTCCATGCTGCCGAGCGAGTACGGGCGGTAGAGGACGAAGGGGATGAGGAGTTCACCGGGTTCCATCGTGAGCGTCACCGCGTGCAGGTCGACCTCGCGGCCCTGCCCCGCACCGCCCGCGGGGAGGGTGAGCACGGTCTGCAGCGGCGGCGTGATCGCGCCGACGGCCTCCTCGTCGACCGCGTACGTCAGGTACACCATGGAGTGGTCGCGCAGGTTCCGGCCGACTCCTTCCAGGGCCCTCACCACCGGTATGGACAGTTCGTCGAGGACGCGCCGCGGGCCGATGCCCGAGCGCATCAGGATCGCCGGGCTGCCCAGCGAACCCGCCGCCAGCACGATCACGTCGCCTTCGATGCGGGTGCCGTCGGCGAGGAGCACCGCGCGGGCCGTGGTGCCGTCGGCGGCGAACTCGACGCGGTCCACGGTGCGTTCGCCGAGGACGGTGAGGTTGGCGCGGCCGCGGGCGGCGGCGAGGTAGCTGACGGCCGTGCTCTGGCGGACACCGTCGCGCCGGTTGAGGGGCAGCGGTCCTGCGCCGAGCCGCTCGGCGCCGTTCATGTCCTGGTGGACGGGGTGGCCGGCCTGCGCGCACGCCTCCAGGAACGCGGACCCGATCGGCAGCAGCCCGTCGTCTTCGGTGAAGCGTGTGATGTGCACCGGGCCGCCGGTGCCGTGCAGATGATCGTTGTCGGCGGCTCCGGCCGGGTCGTCCTCGAACTTCCTCAGATACGGCAGGACCTGGTCCCAGGACCACTCGTCGTTGCCGAGTCCGGTCCAGCGGGCGAAGTCCTCGGGGGTGGGCCGCAGGGCGTTGGCGCCGTTGACGGCCGAGGAGCCGCCGATGACCTTGCCGCGCAGCACGGGGACGACGCCCCGCTCGACGAGCCCGAACAGCGGGCTGCCGTCGGCCCGTTCGACCTCGTCGGTCGAGGCGTAGCCCCAGTCGTGCGTGGGCACGCCGATCCGGTCGGCGTCGAGCAGCTCCGGTGCGGCCTTCGCCATCTCCTGCGTCGTCGGATAGTCGGGCCCGGCCTCGACGAGGACGACGGTGTTCGCCGGGTCCTCACTGAGCCGGGCGGCCAGCACACAGCCTGCGGAGCCTCCACCGACGATCACTGTGCGACGTGTCATTGCCTTCTCCTTAGGTAATGCCTTCGCCTCAGGTGAGGGAGGGGAACGTGCCGTCGGTCCGCGCCACCTCCCTTGCCGCCGCGCGTCCCTCCGCGACGGCGTGCGCGATGCGGCGGGGTACGACGCAGTCGCCGACCGCGCGGACGGTCTGCCCTTCGGCGGGTACGTGGTCGAAGGGGCGCGGGCGGCGTTCACCGACGGTCACGAGGACGTCGGCACCGAGGCTGGACGACTGGCCGTCGAGAACGCCGCGCAACCACACCTCACGGTCGCCGGTCGTCGACGTCACGGTCGTCATCGGGAGGACCCGCAGGCGCGCACCGGCGAGCCGGTTCATCAACTGGGTGCGGTTCTCCGGCGAGAGGCCGGTCGCGAATCCGGTGCCGGGGGTGACGAAGGTGACCTCTCTCGCCCCGGCGGCCAGCGCGCACTCGACCGCGCTGATCCCCTGCCACCAGCCGAATCCGTCGTCGAGGACCGCGACCCTGCGGGCGCCTTGGACGACGTCGGCGTACCGGGCGATGAAGTCCGTGCTGGTGAGCGCCGGCGGACTGCCGGGGATGTGCGTCTCGGCCTCTTCGGCGCCCGTGGCGTACACGACCTGGTCGTACGCGGCGAGTTCGGCGGCGGTCGGTGACGTGCCGAGGCGAACCGGGACCCCGAGGTCGGCGAGGCGGCCCTGCTGGAAGTCGACGAGCGCCCGCCAGCCGGTGCGGTGCACGGCGAGTCCGGCCAGCCGGGCCTGGCCGCCCACCTGCGCGGCGCGCTCGAAGACGACCACGTCGTGGCCGGCCCCGGCGAGCCCCATCGCGCACTCCATGCCGGCGGGGCCCGCCCCGACGACCGCGACGGATTCGTGCCTCGGTCCGCGCCGGGTGAGCAGCCGGGTGAGCAGCAGCGGGACGGCGGGACGGGCGGCGGCGCCTGGCGGGCCGAGTTCGGGGTTGACCGAGCAGGAACCGGTGGGTTCGAAGGTGCGGCAGCCCTCGTTGCAGCCCGTGCAGGGGCGGATGGCCCTCTCGTCACCGGTGACCATCTTGCGGGCGACGTCGGGGTCGGCGATGAACGGCCGTGTCATGCCGACGAGATCGGCCCCCGCCTCCAGTGCCCGCCCGATGTCGGCGGCCGACCGGAACCCCTGGCTGATCAGCAGGGGAACGTCGACCGCGGTACGCAGCCGGGCCACGGATTCGAGGAGCGGCGGGCGGGTGGTGGCCATGCCGGGGACGTAGGTGTTGCGGACCCCGGTGGTGACATTGGCGTACGTGAAGGGGGCGGCGGCGCCGAGGCGTGGCAACAGCTCGACGAGGTCTTCGAGGCCGAGCCCGGAGTTCTCTCCCGGTTCCACCGACACCCTTACGCCCAGAGGGAGTTCACCGATCTCGGTGCGGATCGCCTCGATGATCTGGGCCAGCAGGGCGATCCGGTCGCCGTACTCGTCGGTGCGGGTGTTGGTGACCCGGGACAGGAACTGGGCGAGCAAGTAGCCGTGCCCCGCGTGGAGTTCGACGCCGTGGAAGCCGGCCTGCACGCTGTTGGCCGCCGAGATCCGGAACGCGTCGGCCACATGGCGTACTTCTTCGGTGGTCAGCCCGTGGGGCGCGCTCGCCTCGCGGGGCGAGCGGACGCCGGCCGCGGAGACGGGCGCGTAGTACGTGCCCGCGCCCAGGGTCTCCCGGCCGAGGTGGACGAGCTGGGCGATGGCGACGGCGCCGTTGTCGGTGATGGCCTCGGCGCGGCGGCGCACGGCGTCCTTGATGTCTGGGCGCCAGGCCTCCGTCAAGTACCGCTGTGGCAGGGTCGATTCGGGGGCCACGGCGGTGCCACCGGTGACGACCATGCCCGCGCCGCCCTGCGCGAGGCGCCGCCAGTAGGCCTCGTCCGCGTCGGTGGGGGCGCCGTCGGCGACGGCCGCCGTGGCGTGCGCGGTGGCGACGAGGCGGTTGCGGAGGGTGTGCCCGCCGAGGGTGAACGGTGCGGCGAGGGTGGGTGTGTCGTGTCCGGTCATGTGGTCCTCTCCTGTCGGCTCAGGCCGCGGATCGCTGGTCGAGGCCGACGAGCGCGGCGAGCCGGGCCCGGTGCTGCTCCGCCGTGCCGAACAGCACCTCGGCGCTGCGCGCGCGGCGTACGTAGAGATGCGCCGGGTGCTCCCAGGTGAAGCCGATCCCGCCGTGCAGTTGCACGTACTCGGCCGTGGCCAGGCGGAAGGTCTCGGAGCAGACCGCGGCGGCGGCGCTCGCGGCCACTGGGAGCTGGGGCGAGCCGAGGGCCACGCAGGCGGTCGCGTACGTGGCCGCCGAGCGCGCCGCTTCGAGAGCGACGAGCACGTCGGCAAGGCGGTGCTTGACGGCCTGGAACGAGCCGATGGCACGCCCGAACTGGTGGCGCTGCGCGACGAATTCGGCGGTGGCGTCCAGTGCGTGGCCGCTGCCGCCGACCTGCTCGGCGGCGAGTCCGGCCCGCCCCGCGTCGAGCGCCACCGCCGTGTTCCCCGACTCCCCCACGGGCGTGGCGGGCGCGCCGTGGAACTCCACGCGTGCCTGCCGTCGCGTCTCGTCGAGCACGCGGTGCGGGGTGCGCACGCAGGTGTCGGGCGCCGGTTCGCAGGCGAACACCCGTGGGCCGTCCGGGGTTTGGGCCCTCACGAGGATCAAGTTCGCCCCGGCGCCGTCGAGCACGAAGTCCGCCGCGCCGCGCAGCACCGTTCCGGAACCGGTGGGCTCGGCGCTGATGGCGGGCGCCGCGTCGCCTTGGAAGCCCGCCACGGTCGCGGTGAGGGTGCCGTCCGCGATCCGCGGCAGGTAGCGCTCGCAGGCCTGCCGGTCCCCGGCGTCGAGCAGGGCCTGCGCGGCGAGAACCACCGTCGGCAGCAGCGGCGCGCAGTACAGGGCGCGTCCCGACTCCTCCAGGGCCACGGCGAGTTCGGCGAAAGTGAAGCCCGATCCGCCGTACTCCTCGGGAATGGCGAGACCGTGCACACCGATCTCCCCCGCGAGCCGCCCCCAGACGGCCTCGTCGTACCCGCGTGGCGTGGCCAGGTGCTTGCGGACGTCCTCCGGACCGCTCGCTTCGGCGAAGAAGTCCCGCAGGACGGCGCGCAGTTGCCGCTGTTCCTCGGTCTCGGACAGCAGCTGGGGGTCGATCTCGGGGTGACGGAGGTGCATGGGGTCTCCTACGTGCTCGGGTGTGCGGGTGACCGACGGCCGGGTCACGCGTGGTGTGTCTTGTCGGCAGCGGTCTCGGCCGCCGTCAGCCCGAAGACGAGGGCCGACGCGAGGCCGCCCGCGTACGCGCGGTGCCACAGGCCTCCGGTGTCCGACCCGGCCGCGAGGAGCCCGGGGACGGGGCGGCCGTCCTCGTCCAGGACGCGGGCCCCGTCGTCGATCCGTACGCCGTGGAAGGGGAAGGTGATGGCCGGGACCGTCTCGATGACGTAGTAGGGCGGTTCGTCGAGCGGCAGGTGGTCCAGTTCCCGGCCGGGGGCCAACTCGCGGCCCTGTGCGGACTGCTGGTTGAACAGGGCGACGGCGTCGCGGACGACGCGTGCGTCGTAGCCCCACTCCTCGGGCAGGTACGCCAGTTCGTCGAGGTCCTCGGCGAGGCCCACGCGGCCGCCCCGCTTGCTCGCCAGGGCGAACTTGTCGACGGCGACGGCTCCTTCGACGTACGAGCCGACGATCCAGTCGCGGAACACCCGGGTGTCGGCGATCAACAGGCCGCGCCCTTCCGGCTGTTCCAGCAGTTCCATGGCGGTGAGGTGGTCGCCTCGTGTCTCGTCGACGAACCTCTCGCCGCGCAGGTTCAGCAGCAGGGCGTGTTCGCTGTAGTAGAGGGACATGTCCACGAAGTCGGCGCCGTCGGCGAAGGGGATGCCGCTGGGGATGAGGTGCCCGTAGAAGCCGGCGTCGTCGCCTCCGGTGGCGGCGCCCGCGCGCGTGGCCAGCCGGTAACCGGTGCCGGTGCTGTGCGGGTTGGAGCGGAGCTGCATCCGGTCGGCCAGGGGATGCACGTGTGCGGTGCGCAGGGCGGGGTCGCCCTGGAATCCGCCGGTCGCGAGGAGGGTGGTGCGGGCCCGGATCCGCCTGCGTGTGCCGTCGGCCGCCCGCACGTCGGCTCCCGCCACGGCACCGTTCTCGACCACCAGTTGTTCGGTGGCGGTCTCCAGGAGTACCTCGCCGCCGGCGTCGAGGACGAGGCGGCGGCAGGTGTCGACGTAGTGGTTGGTGTCGAACTGGTGGCCGCGGCCGAAGCTGAGGATGCGCTGCGCGTCCTTGGCCTCCACTCCGAGGGAGCGGATCCAGGAGATGCCGTCGGCGAAGCGGTTCACCAGGGCCCGCTTGAGCGCGGTGTCTCCGTGCGGATTGTGGGCGTCCATGGTGGCGTGGTCCGGGGCCGTCCACGCGTAGCCGGCGAAGCGTGCCGAGCCGCCGACGTCCGTGCCGGTCTCCGTGACCACCACGGTCAGTCCGTCCCGGACGGCGCGGGCGCCTGCGGTGAGACCCGCCATGCCCGCGCCGATGATCAGCAGGTCGACGGCTTCGGTGGTCATGCGGCTCTCCTGAGTTCAGGGGGTGGGTACGAGCTGAGGTCAGCTCTGCGGGACGGGGACGGAGGCACCGTCCTGTCCGTCGAAGTAGGCCTGTTCGGCCCGGGCGAGGAACGCCGGGTCCGCGGGCTCGCCCCGGACGGCGATGCCGCCCTCGTGCAGGACGAGCACCTCGTGGCAGGCGGACGCGGCGCGACCCAGTGACTGTTCGAGGAGGACGACCGTCAGTCCCTCGTGGGCGAGGCGGCCGAGGCGCGCGTACACCTCGTCGACCATCGCCGGGGACAGACCGAGCGCCGGTTCGTCGACGATCAGCAGGTCGGGCCCGGCCATCAGGGCGCGGGCGACCGCCAGGATCTGCTGCTCGCCGCCGGAGAGACCGGCCGCGGGCATCCCCATCCGCTCGCGCAGCCTCGGCGGCAGCCACTCGGCGGTCTCCGTGAGCCGCGTCCGCAGTTCCGCCCCCTTGATCCCGGCGGCGTACGCGGCGACCTCCAGGTTCTCCCGCAGCGAGAGCGTCTTGAACAGGGCGCGCCCCTCGGGCACCAGCGCCGAGCGCAGGTCGTCGGCCACCGTGCGCCCGCCGAGGGTGGGCGGGAGTGTGCCGTGCAGGATCCGGCCCAGGGTGCTCTTGCCCGCGCCATTGGCGCCGACGACGCCGATCACGCTGCCCTGGGGGATCGTGAGGTCGACGCCGTGCAGGGCGGTGACCCCGCCGTAGCTGTGGCCCACGCCGTCGAGTCGTACCGCGGCGCGTTCGGTGCCGTCGCGGGGCGGGAGTTCCTCCCGGTCGCCGCCCTCGCCCAGGTACGAGGAGCGCACCCGGGGGTCGCCCAGGATCTTGCCGGGCTCGCCCTCGCCGATCGGCCGTCCGAAGTCGAAGGCGACCACGCGGTGGGCGACGGCGAACAGGTCGTCGAGGACGTGGTCGATGATGACGACCGCGGTGCCGCGCTCCTGCTGGCGCACGATCTGCCGTGCCAGGAGGGTGCGTTCGGTAGCGTCGAGACCGCCGAACGGCTCGTCCAGGATGAGCAGTTCGGGCTCTTCGGCGAGCGCTCTGGCCAGGTCGAGGCGTTTGTGCAGACCGAACGGCAGCTCGTCCGGGTGGCGGTCGGCGACGTGCGCGAGGCCGACGCGTTCGAGGAGTTCGGTGGCGGCGGCGCGGTGCTCCGCGGTGATACGTCGCCGGGTGCAGAGCACGTTCTCCAGGACCGTCAGTTCGGGGAAGGTCTCGGCGTGCTGGAAGGTGCGGCCGATGCCGATCCGTCGGCGGGCGGTGGCGCGGCTCTTCAGCAGGGGCTTGCCGCGATAGCTGGCGCCGCCCGCCACCCGTCCGCCGCCGACGAGTCCCGACAGGGCGTTCAACAGTGTTGTCTTTCCCGCCCCGTTGGGGCCGATGATCGCGACGGTCTCGCCGGCCCGTACGGACAGGGACGCGCCTTCGAGTGCCTTGAGTCCGCCGAAGGTGACGGCCACGTCGTCGAGGCGCAGGAGTTCGGGGGCGGTGGCCGCGGGTGCGGGTACCGCCTCGGGCGGGTCCACGGCCGGTTCCACCGGGTTCGCCGCCGACCGGCCGGGCCGTCGCAGGAGTCGGCGTACGAGGCGTCCGGCGGCGAGCACGACGCCGCCCGGCAGGAACAGCAGCGCCGCGATCAGCACGACGCCCTGCAGGATCGGCTGCGGCACGCCCGCGCTCTCGGCGGCCGTCGGCGCCCACGTCAGATACAGGCCGCCGACGACCGCGCCCAGCAAGGTGCCCGCTCCGCCGAGGACGACCGAGGCGATCAGTGAGATCGCCAGCGTCAGGGAGAACGGGTCGGGGCTCACGAAACCGACGACCAGGGCCAGCAGGACGCCCGCCAGCGCGGCGAACGCGGCGCTGACCGCGAAGGCGAGCGCCGACTGGGCCTCGGGCGCGATGCCGATCGAACGCGCCGCCATCGGATGGGACTTGGCCGCGACGAGCCGCATCCGCAGGGCGCCGGGCCGGGCCAGCGCACCCACCCCGAGCGCGACGCCGGCCACGCCCACGGCGATGTACTGCGCCTGGGTGCCCGCGCTGGCCAACGTGCCGAGGCCCAGGGCGCTGTGCAGCTTCGTCATCGGGATGCCCTGGTCACCGCCGGTCACCTCGGTCCACTGCCCCATCACCTCCAGCGACACCATGGTGAACGCGAGGGTGAGCAGGGCCACGTACAGCATGGAGAACCGGGCGCCCGCGCTGCCCAGGAACGCCCCGAGGGCGGCGCCGCAGCCGACCGCGCCGAGCACCACGGCCTCCACCGACCAGCCGTGGCCGCTGCCGTACGCGGCGAAGTAGGCGCCCAGCGCGAAGAACGCGGGATGGGCGATCGACCAGATTCCTGACCAGCCGGCGAGCAGCCCGACCGAGAGGGCGAGGACGGTGTAGACGGCCGCGAGCCCCACGGAGTAGGCCTGATAGGGCGGAATGGCCCCGGAGTTCAGTACGGCGATCAGTACGACCGCGGCGAGCGGGCCGAGCGCCGCTCTGGCGAGGGTGGAACGACTGATGGCGGACATGGTGCGCTCCCTCAGACCCGCTGGAACGTGCGCACGCCGAACAACCCCTGCGGGCGGATCAGCAGCACGAGGATGGTGAACGTGAACACGAAGGTGTCCCGGTAGCCGGCCGAGACGTAGCTCGCGGCCAGGTTGTCGAGCACGCCGACCGTCAGGCCACCGATGACGGCTCCGTACATGCTGGTCAGGCCGCCGAGGAAGATCCCGGCGAAGGCCCGGAACAGCGGCGCGCTGAGCACGGTCGGGATCAGCCCGGCCCGCGGCGCGTACAGGACGGCGGCGATGACGGCCAGGCCGAGGCCGAGCGCCCAGGCGATCCGCGCGATGCGCTGCGAGCCGAGACCGAGGATCTGCGCGGTCTCGGACGACTCGGCGACGGCGCGCATGGCGGAGCCGATGGTGGTGCGTCCGAAGAGGAACGCCACCAGGGCCATCGCCACGGCCGCCACCGCGAGGGTCAGCAGACTCTGCGCGGGGATCGCCGAGCCTCCGATGGCGACGGAGCCCTCCACCAGGCTCGGGAAGGCCCGCGGCTGGTCGTCCCAGATCGAGCTGATGACGCTCTCCGCGATGAGCGACAGGCCCATCGTCATGACGAGCGCCGAGAGCAACTCGCCCTGCGCCAACGGCCTGATCACGGTCTCCCGGGCGGCCAGACCCACCGACGCGGTCACCACGATCGCGGCCGCGGCGGCGAGCACCAGGGGCACGCCCTGGTCGTGGAGCGCCAACGCCGCGTAGAGACCGATGGTCGCCAGGCTCGCGAGCGCGAAATTGACCACATCCGTCGCCCGATAAATGATCACGAGCCCCAGACCCATCAGTCCGTACACCGCGCCGCTGGCGAGACCACTCACCAGGACGAGCGGAAGCTGATCCACGTCGACCGTCTCCTCGCGCCAGGGCGCCACCGAGGCGCTCCACAAAACTGAACTCAATTCATGCACCGTAGGCATGCGCGACCCCGGCGGACAAGACCCGTGCACGAGTTCCTCGGAGCGCCGCCCGCCTCCTTCGTCAGGCGGTGAACCGGCCGCCGTTGGCCAGCAGCACGGCGCCGATCAGGTTCGCCGCGGCGTCGCTCGCCAGGAAGAGCGCGATGTCGGCGATCTCCTCGGCCGTCGCGTACGGGCGCACCCGCGGGTCGGCGAATCCACTGCGCAGCGCGGCAGGGGTACGCGCCGCCATGCCGGTGTCCGTCGGCCCCGGCGCCACGACGTTCACCCGGATTCCCGCGGAGACGACCTCCTTGGCGACGGCCTGACTCATCGCGTGCACCCCCGCCTTGGACGCGGCGTAGTGCGGATAGCCGACGGGGGTGTCGAAGACCGACGAAGAGCCGATGACCACGATCGCCCCGGCCTTTCGCGGCCTCATCACCCGTACCGCGGCGCGCAGTACGTGGAACGTGCCGTCCAGATTGATCCGCATGACGCGCCGCCAGTCCGCGTCCTCGAGCCGGTCGGTGATCTCCGGCGGACGGTCCTCCACCAGCGCGTCCGCTATCAGCTGCTTGGCCCTGGGGTCGTCGACCCCCGCGGCGTGCACCAGGACGTCGAGCCGCCCGTACTCCCGCACCACTCCCTCGACGGCCGCCTCCACCGCGGCCGCGTCCGCGACGTCGAGTGCAACCACGCTCGCGCCCCGAAGCCCGTCGGCCACGGCCTCGGCACCCTCGGCCTTCACGTCGGACAGCACCACCGCCCGCGCGTCTTCGGCGGCCAACTGCCGTGCCACCGCTGCCCCCATGCCCGAGCCGGCCCCGGTCACCAACGCGACCTTGCCCGCGAACCGACCCGCCTGCTCCGCGTCGCCACTCATCCTGGACTCCTCCTGCTCGACCCTTATTGAACTGACTTCGTCTCTGTTACCGTCACCGGCGTCGAACTGACAAGAGCCTGGACGGTGAACATGAAAGCGGTACGCCTTGCCGCATGGGAGCGGGAGCCCGTGCTCACACAGGTCGAGCGACCGACGCCCCGAGGGGCCGAAGTACTGCTCCGAGTGGAGGCCGCCGGGCTCTGCCACTCGGATGTGCATGTCGTCGACGCGCCCGCGGGCACACTCCCCTACGAGCCACCCTTCACCCTCGGACACGAGGTTGCGGGGCACGTGGAAGCGTTCGGCCCCGAGGCCGACTCCGGCGCGTTGAGCCTGGGCGACCGCTGCGTGGTGTACGGCCCCTGGGGGTGTGGAGCCTGCGGGCGCTGCGCACTCGGCCAGGACAACTACTGCGACCGTCGGTCCACGTTGTCCTGGCACGGGGTCGGCCTGGGCAGGGACGGCGGGATGGCGGAGCACGTGCTGGTGGACTCGGCCCGCCACCTGGTGCCGATCGGCGACCTGCCGGCCGACCAGGCGGCGCCGCTGTCCGACGCGGGCCTCACCTCTTACCACGCCATCGCCGGGTTGCGACACCTGCTCACGGAGGACTCCACCGTCGCGGTCGTCGGCGTCGGCGGGCTCGGCCACGTGGCCGTCCAGATCCTGCGCGCGACGACCCCGAGCCGCGTGCTCGCGGTGGACGTCCGCGAAGCGGCCCTGACCCTCGCGGAGCGCTGCGGCGCACACTTCACCACGCTGCCGCGCGCGGACACGGCACGCGTGCTGCGCGCCCAGTCCGGCGGGGCGGGCGTGGACGCCGTGCTCGACTTCGCCGGAACCACGGCGACCCTGGAGCTCGGCGTCGCGGCACTGCGCCCAGGTGGCGAGCTCGCGCTGGTCGGCAGCGGCGGCGGCCAACTCACCGTACGTAAGCCGGGGTTCCTGCCGACCGGCTTCCGACTCTCCCTGCCCTTCTGGGGACCACGCGCCGAGCTCGCCGAGGTCGTCGCGCTGGCCCACAAGGGAGCACTCAAGGTCGAGACGGAACGGTTTCCGCTTTCGGCGGCACCGGAGGCGTTCGCCCGCCTGCGGCAGGGTCTGACGCAGGGCCGGGCGGCGCTGATCCCCGACTGAATCGCGGCCGGGCCCCGACGCGGGCGACCGAGTCGGCCGACGTCACCGTCTCGGACCGCGTCGAACCGCGCCGAACCGCGCCGAGGCACTGGACACCCACCCCGAGAACCGAGACCCGAATCAAGGAGAGCCCGTGAGTGACCGACTGACCGGACAGATCGCCCTGATCACCGGCGCCACCGGCGGCATCGGTGAGGCCGTCGCGCGCCGACTGGCCGCCGAGGGCGCCGCGGTGGCCGTCACCGACATCGACGCGGGCCGATGCGAGGCGCTGGCAAAGGAGTTGACGGACGCGGGGGCGCGGGCGATCGGCCTGGCCCTCGACGTCACCGACGAGGAGGCATGGCGCACCGCCGTCGACCGGGTGGTCCGTGAACTGGGCGGCCTGTCCGTGCTCGTGAACAACGCGGGCATCGCCGAGATGCGGACGGTGGAGACGGAGACCCAGGACTCCTGGAACAAGGTCATCGCGGTCACCCAGACCGGCGTCTGGCTCGGCATGAAGCACGCCGGGCCGGCGATCGAGCGCTCCGGCGGCGGCTCGATCGTCAACGTCGCCTCGATCTTCGGAACGGTCGGCGGCTTCGGCAGCCAGTTCTCGTACCACGCGGCCAAGGGCGCGGTCCGGCTGATGACCAAGAACGCCGCGCTTCACTGGGCCCAGCGCGGCGTGCGGGTCAACTCGATCCACCCCGGATTCATCGAGACACCCCTCTCGCGCGAACTGTGGCAGGGCACCCCGCGACACACCGCCATGGTCGAGGGCACCCCCATGGGACGCCTCGGCCGCACCGACGAGGTGGCGGGCGCGGTGGCCTTCCTCGCCTCACCCGACGCGAGCTTCGTCACCGGCTCGGAGCTGTACGTGGACGGGGGCTGGACAGCGCGCTGAGGCGAACGGTGCGGCGAAAGGCGCGAAGCCGTGACCGGGCGGCCGGCCCTGAGCTGCGGCGCCGGAGGTCCGGCCGACTTGAACTTGACCGGAGGCTGTCTCCGTTTTACTCTCGAATGAGAACGGAGACAGCCTCCGTTTTGTGAAGGCCGCACCATCGCACCGCCCGGGAGGACGCATGAGCGCCAACGGACAGCAGGCACGCAAGCCCCGTGCGGACGTCCAGCGCAACCGCACCGCCCTCCTGGAGGCCGCGCAGCGTCACTTCCTCACGCACGGGGTCGGCACATCCCTGGAGGCGGTGGCCAAGGAGGCGGGCGTGGGAGCCGGCACCCTGTACCGGCACTTCCCCACCCGGGAGGCACTGCTGGCGGCCGTGCTGCAGACGCGCTCCGAGGAGCTGGTGGCCCGCCAGGCGGACATCGCGCAACTCGGTGACCCCGTGGCGGCGTTGGAGCAGTGGCTGCGTGCGCTGGAGGAGTACTTCAGCGCCTTCAGCGGGCTGCCGGAGCCACTCATGGCCGCGGCCAGGGCGCAGGATCCGGACAATCCACTCACCCTCCCCTGTGACACCGTCATCTCCGCCACGGAGGAGTACGTGCGGGCCGCGCAACGGGCGGGGCACGTACGCGAGTCGGTGCGGGGATACGACCTGTTCCTCGCGGCCGTCTCGGTCGCCTGGCTCAAGGGCGCGGGCGCCACCGACGAGGAGTCCCTGGACCGGGTCCGCGCGCTCATCGCCACCGGTTACCGCCAGCAGGGCACTCAGGCGTAACCCGCCGGACGCCCCTCCCCCGCACACCTATCCCCTCGCACACCCATCACCCCGCACACCCATCGCCTCGCACACCCATCGCCTCGCGCTGCCCTGAAGCAGTGCAACTTTCCAAGGGACAAATCATGAAACTCACCGTTATCGGCGTCGGCGCAATCGGCGGGAACCTCGCCCGCAAGCTCAGCGGAGCCGGTCACGACGTCGAGGTCGCGGACGCCCGCGGCCGTCAGGCCATCGCGCCCGACGTGCTGGAGACCGGCGCCCGCGCCGTGCCGCTGGAGGGCAGCGTCCAGGGCAAGGACGCCGTCATCCTGGCGATCCCCTTCGGCGTGGCGGGGCAGTTGGCCGACCTGTTCGCCTCCGTGCCCGCCGAGACGGTGGTCATCGACACCTCCAACTACTACCCGCACCTCAGTGGCCGGATCGAGGCCGTCGAGAACGGCGCCGTGGAGAGCGCGCACACCTCCGAACTCCTCGGCCGCCCGGTGGTCAAGGCGTGGAACGCGGCCCTCGCCGAGACCCAGCGCACCAGGGGCCTCCCGGCGGGCACACCGGGCCGTATCGCCATCCCGGTCGCCGGCGATTCCGACGAGGCCAAGCGGGTGGCCATGTCCCTGGTGGACGACACCGGCTTCGACCCGTACGACGCCGGGGCACTGGCCGACTCCTGGCGTCAGCAGCCGATGGGCCCCGCGTACTGCACCGAACTCACCCTGGACGAGCTGCCGGCCGCCCTGGCCGCGGCCGACCGGGACAAGGACGCGGCCGTCCGCGACAGCATGATGGAACGCTTCGCCACCCTCGGGGCCAACCCCACCGTGGACGACGTCGTCGAGATGAACCGCGCCGCCCACCGGTGACGGCGCCCGACGCCGCAGGCATCACTGATTCGAAGGGAACCGCCTTGCCCACCCCTGCTCCGTCCTTCACCGAACTCGTCCGGGCCAGGCACTCGCCCCGGCAGTTCCAGCCCACCCCCCTGCCCGCCGCGGACATCCGAGGCATCCTCGAAGACGCCCGGACGACACCCTCGAACAGCAACACCCAGCCGTGGCACGTCCACATCGCCTCGGGCGCAGCACGCGACTCGCTGAGCGAGGCCCTCCTCAAGGCGTACGAAGAGGATCGGCCCTCGGCCGACTTCGCCACCGGCTACGGCAACGGCGTCTACCAACAGCGCTCACACCAGCACGCGGCCGTCGTCTACGGAACTCGCGGCATCCAGCGCTCGGACCGGGAAGGCCGAAGGGAGGTCGTACGGGAGAACCTGAGGTTCTACGGAGCACCCCATGTCGCCCTGCTGTTCATGCCGATACTCGGCGACGGGGTGCGGACGGCCGGCGACATCGGCATGTACGCCCAGAACTTCCTGCTCTCCCTGACCGCACGGGGCTACCACGGCATCCCGCAGGCCATCGTCGGCCAATACGCCGACACGGTCCGGGCATCCCTCGGTGTCCCCTCGGAGCTGAAGCTGCTGTTCGGTATCTCCTTCGGCGTCGGCGATCGGACATCACCGATGCACGACATCGACGTGGGTCGCGTCCCGCTGCAACAGAGCGTGGTCCTGCACGACACCCCTGGTGTCCTCGACGAGCGATAACGCGCCTACTAGGGTGCGGGTAAGCGTTCGCTTAGCAGGCTTCGGCGCAGTGGCGCCGAAGCCGCCGGAAGAGAGGGCACGGAACCTGATGCCGGTCATCGATGCGTGGATGCAGCACCCCACGCTGCGTCACTCCAACCACGAGATGTTCGAGTCGCTGCGCCGGTGGACGGGGCAGGGCCTGCTGGAGGAGCCGTTGCCGGTCAAGGCCACGGTGGCCGCGATGGCCGCGGCCGACGTCGAGATCGGCCTGTCGGCGGCCTGGTACGGACCGCAGGGGCCGCTGATCAGCAACGACGAAGTGGCCGCGTTCGTCGCCGAGTCCGAGGGGCGGCTGCGCGGGGTGGCCGGCGCGGACCTCACCCGGCCGGTCCAGGCCGTGCGGGAACTGCGCCGCGCCGTGGAGGAACTCGGCTTCGTGGCCCTGCGGATCGTGCCGTGGCTGTGGCAACTCCCGCCCACCGACCGGCTGTACTACCCGTTGTACGCCGCCTGCGTCGACCTCGGCATCCCGTTCTGCACCCAGGTCGGACACACCGGCCCGCTGCGCCCGTCGGAGACCGGCCGCCCCATCCCGTACATCGACCAGGTCGCGCTCGACTTCCCCGAACTGACCATCGTGTGCGGACACATCGGCTACCCGTGGACCACCGAAATGATCGCGGTCGCCGACAAGCACGCGAACGTCCACATCGACACCAGCGCGTACACCACCCGCCGCTACCCGCCGGAACTGGTCGACTACCTCCGCGGCCGGGGCCGCAGGAAGGTCCTGTTCGGCACCAACTACCCCATGATCACTCCGGGCCGGGCGTTGGAACACCTCGGCGAACTGGACCTGGACGAGGAAGCCACGAACCTGTTCCTGTCCGACAACGCACGACGCGTCTTCAACCTGCACTGAGCACCGCGCGAGGCCCGAACATCCCGGCAACACCGGTATCCGAACCGTCTTGAACCACGAGCCACCACGCCGACCCACTCGGACCGTTGCGGTCACGTCGTCCAACAGGCCCCGCATAAAGCCTGGCACCTTCGAGGCGCACCTGTTAGCTTCCGCTGCCACCAATCACACATTCAGTCATGACGTGTATGAATGGAGGAATCATGCGGGGAAAGACGGCCGTCGTGCTCGGCGGAAGCGTCGCGGGGCTGTGTGCCGCGGGAGTGCTGGCGAACCATTTCGACAAGGTGATCGTCCTGGAGCGGGACCAACTCCCGCCGGACGCCGAGCACCGACGCGGCGTGCCGCAGAGCAAGCACCCGCACTTCCTGCTCAACTCCGGGCGCCGCGCGATCGGTGAGATCTTCCCCGGCTTCGAGGAGGCGCTGATCGCCGCCGGCGGGATGCTCCTGATGCCGTCGCTGGACGCGGCGTACTGCGAGAACGACGGCTGGGCCGCGCGCAAGTCCAGTTCGATGACGATGGTCTACAGCTCCCGCGTGCTCATCGAGCGGGTCCTGCGCGACAAGGCCCGCGAACTCCCGGCCATCGAGATCCGCGAGGGCGTGAGCGTCACCGGGCTGCGTACCACCGAGGGCGGCACAACGGCCGGACGCGTAGAGGGAGTTGACTTCCGTACGGGCGACGAATCGGGCTCCCTTCCCGCCGACCTGGTGGTCGACGCGCTGGGGCGCGGCTCCTCCGTGGCGGACTGGCTCAGCGAGGCGGGGTGGCCCGCGGCGGCGGAGAAGACCCTCGACGCCAAGGTCACCTACACCTCACGGTGGTACGACCTGCCGCCCGCCGACCGGCGCCCCGCGTCGTGGTGGTGGAAGCACCTGGTCGTCACCCCGACCCAGGACACCGGCGACCACCCCGAGGAGCACGAGTTCCTCAGCAACTTCTTCCCGATCGAGGGCGATCGGGCCATCGTGTGCATGGGGGCGTGGGGCCTGCGGATGCCGCGCGAGGTCGACGCCTTCGAGGCCGCGGCGGACCGCGTGCGGGCGGCACCCTTCGGGCAGGCGATGCATGACTGCACACCCACCTCCGAGGTGCACCTCACCCGCTCGACCGGCAACAAGTGGCGCCGCTTCGACCTGCTGGACCGGCCACCCCTCGGCCTGGTGAGTGTCGGCGACTCGATCTGCGCGTTCAACCCGTTCTACGCCCAGGGGATGAGCTCGGCGGCCCGTTCCGCGCTCATCCTGGCCGAGCTGCTGCGCGGCCGCGACGCCCTCGACGCCGCCTTCTTCCGCGAGTTCCTCACGCGGCAGAAGAAGTCGCTCGACGTGCCCTGGATGCTCGCGATGGCCCGCGACCAGGCCTATGACTTCGCGACCGGGAGCGAGGTCGTCCCCGCCTGGCGCCGCAGGATCGCCGCGCGCCTGAGCTGGCCGGTCTTCAACGCCATCACCGCCACGAGCCGTGAGGACGACTACGTGGAGCGGACGTTCACCCAGGTCTTCAACCTCGACAAGTCGCTCCGCGAGATGGCCACCGACCCACGGTTCTGGCTCCGTATCGCACGCTACAAGGTGCGCGAACTCTTCGGGCGCACGGTCGTGCCGCACGGTTTCGACGACCAACAGGACCCGCCCGGCACCGACTTCACCGGAATCACCAAGGCCAACGCCCACGCCTACGCGCGGGACGACCGCTCGCCCGCCAGCGAGACCGACCTCGTCAACGACTGAGCCACCAAGTTCGACTGACTGGAGGAGTGACGAATGGGCTACTCATGCGACTCCGCGGCCGAGCGCCTCGCGGAAGGGCTCGGCTTCTCCTGCCACGACGCGGCTCCCGTCGTGGACTTCCGCAACCCGTTCGGTCTCGAGAGCGGCACCATGCCGTTCCTCGAACTGCTCGTTATCGGGGGCGCGTTGTTCGCCTTCGTCCATGCGTGGCGGCGGTGGCGCCGCGACGGCGACCCGGTCAACATCTCGCTGTGGTTCGCCTCGGTCGTCTATCTGGCGGTGATCGAGCCGCCGCTCTACTTCCCGAGCTGGTTCGGGCTGCAGGAGCACGTCGGGTTCATCTTCTCCCACAACGTGTTCACCGTGCAGTTCATGTACGACCGGCTGCCGCTGTACATCGTGGCGTTCTACCCGGCGCTGTCGCAGCTCGCGTACGAACTGGTCCGTGTCCTCGGCCTGTTCGCCCGGCGCGGCCCGCTGGCCGGTTCCATGGCCGTCGCGTTCGTCTGCCAGGTGTTCTACGAGATCTTCGATCAGCTCGGGCCGCAGCTGAAGTGGTGGGCCTGGAACCCCGGCAACAAGATGATCAACGAGCCGGCGCTCGCCTCGGTCCCGATGAACAGCATGTTCCTGTTCGCCTCGGTGTCCTTCGGCGCGATGACCTACCTCGTCGTACGGATGGTCGGCGCGCGCGACGGCCGGGCCACGCTCACCGGCCGTCAGGTCGGCCTGCGCACCGTCGCCGCCGGTGTCCTGACACCCCTGGCGATGGGCATCGCCGGTGTGCCCAGCAACCTCTTCCGGGGCGGGGACCAGATCGGCATCCAGCGTGCCGTCCTCGGCGTCGAGATCGCCCTGGTCTGGATCGTCGGCCTCTATCTGCTCGCGGACACCTGGCGCGCACGGCGCACGGACCCGACCTCGCCCCCTGGCGCGCCCGCGCCCGCGTCCACGTCCGCGTCGCCACTGTTCGCACGCGTCTACCCGGCCCTGTACCTCGGCGTCCTTGTCGTGCTCTGGCTGGTCGCGTTGCCGGCCTACGTCGCGGCGTCCGGCGGCGTCACCGAGCAGGGCACACCGACCGGCAGCCTCTGGTACACCGTCCTGTGCGCCGTCGTCGCGACCGGCCTGGTCGTGGCCGCTCTCCGAGCGACCAGGCCCCAACGGGCCGTGGAGCCTGTGGGATCCTGAGGCCATGGGGCACCACGGCTGGGGAGGCCGACCTCCCGCTTCGGACGCGGAGGCGCGGCAGCGGATCATCGACGCGACGGCCCGCTGCGTCGACCGGCACGGCGTCACGAAGACGACCCTGTCCGACGTCGCCGGAGAACTCGGCGTCACCCGCCAGACCGTGTACCGCCACTTCGGGCGTCTCAGCGACATCATCGCCGAAGTGGCGGCCCAGGGCGCCGAGTCGTTCGTCGACCTGATGATCACGCACCTTCAGGGCATCACCGACCCGGCCGAAGCCGTGGTCGAGGGCATGGTCTTCTGCGTACGGACCATCCCCACCGAGCCACGCCTGAGCCTTCTGCTGCAACTCGGCGACACCACCGCATTCGGCCGCGGCGCCACCACGAGCGACACCATCGTCTACGGCGCCAAGATGCTGCAGCGCTTCCCCGTCGACTGGTCCGCCGCGGGCATCGGCGAGGAGGACCTCGACGGCCTCGCCGAGATGATCATGCGCCTCCTGACATCGCTGCTCCAGCACCCCGGGGAGTCCCCACAGGACGAGACCCGCCTACGCACCCTCCTCAACCGCTGGCTGGCACCGGCACTGTCCGGGCCGGCGGCGCCCACGCGACGGCCTGCCTGCTGATGACTCGTAGGTGAGGGTCCCGCCCGTCCCGAGCGCGCTCACCAGCTTGAGTGATCACCCGTGTCCGACGAAACGGGGCGGCCGTGACGCGGGCAGGGTGCACCGCCGTGGCGGGCCCTGCGCACCCAGCGCCTTCTTCGAACTGTTGGAGCTCTCCATGCGTGGATCCTCCCTTCGGGCTGCGGTCGGTGCCGCCGCTCTCGCCGGTGGTGACCGACGGAAGCCTGGCAGGGGTGTGCGATGTCATGGACCAGTGACCGCTGCTTCCCGGCCCTGGCCCCTCCACCACGTTGAGCAGTTAACTCTGCCCGCACCCCTTTCCGTATCCACCGGATCCAATGTATACATTGGATATGAGTGGAGCTGATCGAACACGGCGCGCCGACGCGATGAGCACGGACGCCGTCACGGACGAGTTGCGTCGGCTGGTCGTCGAGGGCATCTATCCGCCGGGGCACCGTCTCGTCCAGGAGGAGCTCGCGGACCGGTTCGGGGTGAGCCGGATCCCCCTGCGGGAGGCCATGCGCACACTGATCAGCGAGGGTCTGCTGCGCTCCGCGGGGCGGGGCACCTTCGTGACCGCGCTCGACCTGGACGAGATCGACGAGATCTACACGCTGCGCCGACTGGTCGAGCCGAGCTTCGCCGAGCACGTCACCGACCGCGCCTCCCGCCGGGACATCGGCCGGTTCGAGGAGATGGTCGCCGACATGGACCGTGTCCACGAGACGGGCGCCGACGCCTGGTCCCGTACCAATCTCGCCTTCCACCTGGACATGTATCGCATGTCCAGGTTGCCGCTGCGCTACGAGGTCATCTCGCAGATGTACCACCGGCTGGAGCCCTACTCGCGTTTCTACGTGCACGGCACCTCGGCCTACGAGCGGGTGCAGCACGAACACGCCGCAATGGTGCAGGCGGTGAAGGACGGCAACGCCGAGGAGTTGGCCCGGCAGATCGTGGCGCACATCGACGGCGGCCAGCAGGGCCTGCACGCGGCGTGGGAGAACAGCAACGGCGCCCTGCAGCAGTACTGGGCGGGGTCCAACCGGTGACGGCGGTCGCGGTGAACACCGATGTCGGAGAGGGCTTCGGCGTATGGGGACCCGGCGACGAGGGCGAGTTGCTCGATCAGGTCACGGCGGCCAACGTGGCCTGCGGGTTCCACGCCGGCGACCCCGACATCCTGCGCCGCACGTGTGCGCAGAGCGCCGAGCGCGGTGTGGCGATCGGCGCGCAGGTCTCCTACCGGGACCTGGCGGGTTTCGGGCGACGTTTCATCGACGTCCCGCCACCGACCCTCGTCAATGAACTCCTGTACCAGATAGGCGCGTTGGAAGCCTTCGCCCGTCTCGCCGACAGCCGCGTCAGCTACGTCAAGGCACACGGCGCGCTCTACAACGTCTCGGCGCGGCACCCCGGGCACGCCGAGGCGCTCGTGGAGGCCGTGGCCCTGTACGACAGGGAGTTGCCGCTGCTGTGCCAGCCGCGCACCGAGGTCTGGACGCGGGCCGTCGTGGCAGGACTGCGGCCGTTGGCGGAGGGATTCATCGACCGCGGCTACACCGACGAGGGCCTCCTGGTTCCCCGGTCCGCCCCGGGCGCGCTGATCACCGATCCGTCCGAGGCCGCGGAGCGGGCCGCGCAGATGGCGGAGGAGGGCACCGTGCGCGCGGTCAGCGGCCGTACCGTGCGCGTCGCCCCGGACGACGGCGCCGTGGCCGCGCTGTGCGTGCACAGCGACACTCCCGGAGCGGTCGGCCTGGCCGCCGCCGTCCGTACGGAGTCAGCGCTGCGCGGGATCGACCTGGTGGAGCCCGGACAGTTGGTGGGCACGGGAGTTCCTTCATGACGGCGCTGCGGCGCGCGGGCGATCGCGGCTGGCTCGTTGAGTGCGCGGAACGGGCCCCGGCGACGGTGGCGAAGGCGATCCGGGAACAGTCCTGGTCACGCTACGTACAGGAGGTCGTCCCGGCCGCCAAGACGGTGCTGGTGGTGGCGGACGACATCGCCCGGATGGAGCGGCTGGCCGCCGATCTGCGCGCCGTACTGAGGGAGCGTCACACCGGGGTGGGCACCGGGATTGGGGTCCACAGCCGTACCGTCACCGTCCCCGTGCGCTACGACGGCCCGGACCTGCCGTCCGTCGCCGAACGCACCGGCCTGTCCCCGCAGGAAGTGGCCCGGCTGCACGCGAAGGGTGAACACACAGTGGCGTTCTTCGGCTTCGCCCCCGGATTCGCCTACGTGGACGGGGTGTCGGAGGCGCTGCGACTGCCACGCCTGTCGAGCCCGCGCGCACGGGTGGCGGCCGGGATCGTGGCCATCGCCGGAAACCAGACCGTGGTCTACCCCGGTGGCACCCCCGGTGGTTGGCACCAGATAGGCACCACGGACGTCCGGCTGTGGGACGTGGAGGCGCAGCCCCCGAACCGTCTCGCCGTGGGCGACCGCGTCGTGTTCGAGGTGGTGTCACCATGACCACGCTGCTCAGCCCGCCCTCCAGCCCCACGGCCGCCCCCTGCACCGGCCGCCCCGTCGCCCAACTGAACATCGTGCGGGCAGGTGTCGCAACGAGCATCCAGGATCTCGGCCGAACGGGCCTGGCCCATCTGGGTGTTCCGCGTGCGGGCCCCGCCGACCGCCGCAGTTTTACCCTGGCCAATCGCCTGGTCGGCAATGCGGAGAACACTCCCGCTCTCGAAGTCACGCTCGGTGGGCTGGAGTTGACACTGTCCGTCTCCCGTTACGTCGCCGTCACCGGCGCCCCTGTGCCGGTCACGCTGGACGGTGCGCGCGTCGCGGATCCCGTCCGCGTGTACGTGCCGGCGGGTTCCCGGCTCACGCTGGGGCGTCCGTGGGTCGGCTGCCGTACGTATGTGGCGATCAGTGGGGGCATCGAGGCGGACCTCGTACTCGGCTCGGCCGCGCGTGACTCCCTGACCGGGCTCGGCCCGGAAGCCGTCCGCAGCGGCTCGACACTGCGTCTCGGCTCCGCCCGTACGGTCCCCGACGTCCCCCTGGAACTGGCCTTCAGCCGGGTGCCGTGCGGCGGCCGGGTCACGGCCCGGTTCCGCTGGGGGCCGAGACACGACCTCTTCGACGCCGCCGACCTGCGGCGCCTCGCCGACACGAGCTGGCGGATCTCGGCTCAGGCGGACCGCGTCGGCGCCCGACTCACCGGCCCGCCGCTGGAGATCGGTTCCGTCGACCTTCCCAGCGAGGGCACCGTCCGCGGGGCGATCCAGGTACCCCCGTCCGGAGAACCCATCGTCTTCCTCTCCGACCACCCGGTGACCGGCGGCTACCCCGTCGTCGGAGTCGTCACCGATGCCGACACCGATCTGGTTGCCCAGAGCGTCCCCGGTGACGAGCTGCGGCTCCTCCCCATTGGCTGACCACCGGCCGGCCAACCGCCAATGAAAGACCCGTAATTACCCATAAAACGAGTTCCCGGAACGTGTCCCGGAACGACTTCACAGAAGGAGAAAGCACATGAGCCTCGTCCCCTTCCACCTGGCTGTCCCCGTCGACGACATCGAAGCCGCCCGCAAGTTCTACGGTGAGGTCCTCGGATTCAGCGAGGGGCGCTCCGACACCAAGTGGATCGACTGGAACTTCGGCGGCCACCAGGTCGTCACCCACCAGGTCGGCGACGGCACCCCGAAGAAGACCCGTGACGGCGTCGCCGGCACCAACCCCGTCGACGGCCACCAGGTACCGGTCCCCCACTTCGGACTGGTCCTGCCCGTCGAGGAGTTCAAGGAGCTCGCGGGCCGACTCACCGACATCGGCACCGACTTCGTCATCGACCCCTACGTGCGGTTCGAGGGCGAGCCCGGCGAGCAGTGGACCATGTTCTTCCTCGACCCGGCGGGCAACGCCCTGGAGTTCAAGGCGTTCGCCGACCTGTCACAGCTCTTCGCCGTCTGAGCGATCCCCGGCACACGGCCCGAACCGGCAGTGACGCGGCGGTCGTCGGAGGGACTGGCATCCCTCCGACGACCTCCGTGAAGGGCCCCGGGCCGCGCACGTCCCGTCCGCCTCACAGCAGACGAGCCCCGCACGACTGACAGCACATCCCGGCACAGGACATGTCAGATCCGGAGGACTCCCATGACGACGGTACCAACGCACCCACCGGCGCCCAGCGCCCAGCCCCGCAGCGAGACGGCCGACCGGCGTCCGCGCCGGGCCGCCTTCGCCGCCGCGGCCGGAACGGCCATCGAGTACTACGAGTTCGGCGTCTACGGCTACCTCGCCGTCGTCATCGGGCCGCACTTCTTCCCCAGCGACAATCCCACCGCTTCCCTCCTCGCCACGCTCGCCGTCTTCGGCAGCGCCTTCCTCATGCGCCCCATCGGCGGCATCGTCCTCGGCAGGCTCGGCGACCGGCTGGGACGCAAGCCCGTCCTCGTGGTCACCGTGGTCGGCATGGGCAGCGCCACCGCTGCCGTCGGCCTGCTGCCCACGGCGGCATCCGTGGGAACGGCCGCGCCCCTGGCTCTGCTCCTCGTCCGGCTCGTCCAGGGGTTCTTCGCCGGTGGTGAGGTGACCGGTTCGGCCACCTATCTCGCCGAGTCCGCCCCGCCCGGCAAGCGCGGCTTCTTCGGCGCCTTCACCCCGGTCGGCGTCGCTGTCGGCGGTGGCACCGCGGCCCTGGTCGCCGGCACCGTCACGACGGTACTGAGCGACGCACAGCTGGAGTCGTACGGCTGGCGCATCCCGTTCCTGCTCTCGATTCCACTCATCGCCGCCGCACTGCTCGCCCGGCACCGCCTGGAGGACAGCCGTCCCGCCGGGACCGTCGGTCGATCGGTCACGTACACGGGCCAGCCCCCACTGGAGCGTGTGAGGCACGGTGTTGGTCGAGCCGTACACATGCCACACTCCGTTGAATCACGACCGCAGATCGCTCCAACCACCGCTCCCATAGCGCGAGTTGGCGCGGGTTTCGGTCCGTGCCAGAAGGACTGCGAAGAGAGGCGGCGCTGTGCCGAAAGTCAGCAGGGAACTCGGAGCCCGGCTTGCATCGATGGGGCTGACCGTGACGAACGAGAAGTTCCGGCACGACCCGGAGGGCGAGACATTCCAGATGTGGCGCGCCGAAGACCCGAATCTGGCGATTGGATGGGCCGCTCCCCTTGGCGGCGACTGGGCGGCGTACGGCGTGATGCCTCATGAATTCGTCAACCGAACGCTCGGAAGGAACTTCTTGGGGCTGGATGACGCACTGATCGCAGTCGCCAGGCACTACGAGGAGCATTGGGCCGGACAGGCCTGACCGCAGGTTCCGCTCCGGTTGCGGATGGGTTCCGAACAGACGGCTCTACGGTCCAACTCCCATTTGGCAGGGCACGTCCTTACGGCGGCACCCCCGGACGACCGTTCACCCGGAACCCGATGACCGCCGAGCCCCGTGTCCGATCCGGTTCGCCAGGAGTGTGCCTCCCGTGGCCAGGGCGAGGCCGCCCAGCGTGAGGGGGCCGAGGTCCTGGTGGAGCAGTACCGCGGCGAAGGCGGCCGTGACCATGGGGACCAGGTAGAAGAGGCTGCTGACCTGGCTCGTGCCGTCGCGTTGGAGCAGGTGGTAGAGGAGGCCGACGCCGACGATGGAGTTGATGAGCGCGGCCCACAGCAGCACCGGCCAGAACCCGGCGGCGAAGGTGACGTCGAATCCCTCCGCGAGCAGCGCGGGGACGAGCGTGGCGGCCGCGGCGGCGATGAGCTGGACGGCGTTGCCGCTGACCGGTTCCATGCCCTGGCAGTGCAGTTTCTGCCAGACCGTGCCCGCGGAGATGCCGAGGAGGCCGAGGAACAGGAAGGCGATCCCGGCCAGGTGGCCGCCGCCCACGTGCAGTCTGTCCCAGACGGCGAGCACCACTCCGCCGAGGCCGAGCGCGAGGCCGAGCACCTGCCCCCTGGTGATGTGCTCACCGAGGACGGGTACGGCGATCAGCGAGGCGACCAGGGGGTAGAGGGCGATGACGAGCGCCGCGACCCCTGACGGGACGCCGAGGTCCATGCCGACGTAGATGCTGGAGAACTGCAGCCCCTGGACGAGCACGCCCGCGACGGCCAGGTGGAACAGCGGCCGGCCGCGGGGCAGTCGGACACCCCGGGCGAGTGCGATCGCGAGCAGCAGGCCGCCGGCGATGACGAACCGCAGGCAGGCGAAGGTGAAGGGCGCCGCGTGCCGCAGCCCGAGCGTGCCCGAGATGAACCCGGAGCTCCACACCACCACGAGGGCGGCGCGGGCGGCCGCGCCACCGCGTGCCACGGGGGCGGTCGCGGCGGCCTCGATTCCCACCGGGCGCGGCTCCGGTGGGCCCCCGTTCACCGGCGATTCCCGGTCCCGCGCGACGCGCGACTGCATCTTGGGAGTGTTCATAAAAATGCACGCTAGTACGAGATATCGCCCGTCGACAGGCGGGGAAGCGGGTCTGCAGCAAGCTGCAGCCGCATGGAGGGGACCCCGGGATCATCCGGCTGCCGTTGACCGGTACACCGATGCGCCGTACGATATGAAGCACAAACGTGCTTTATTTAGCACGCCCGGAGACAGGAGAGGGCCCGATGGACGCGAACCTTCAGGCGCACCAGTCCCATGGGTTAGGGGGAACCGAAGACCAGGAAGACCAGGAAGAGCTCTACCAGCTGGCGACACGCAACCGCGTACTGCGGCCGCAGTGGGCCGCGGGCCGGCTCGGCTGGAGCGCCGAACGTACGGACCGGGCAGTACGGCACTTGACCGAGGCCATGCTGCTCCAACGTCTGCCCGGAAAAGAGAACGCCTTCGAGCCCGTCGCCCCGCAGGCGGCGGCCTTCCGTCGACTCGCTCCGCTGCAGCAGCAGATCCAGCGCATGGAACGGCGATCGCGGGAGATCCAGGCCGAGTTGGTCGGCTTCCACCACGCGCACGAGGAGCCCGTGGGCGAAGTGCCGGGCGGGCAGGGGCAGTTGCCGTTCGGCGAGGCACTGCGGACCCTCGCCGGGGAGCACGTCCTGCACGAGGAGATCTCGACCGCCCTGTCCGAGTGCACCGGAGAGGTGCTGCTCGCCCGCCCCGGCACGCAATGGTGGGCGGGAGCGACGCAGCGCTGCGCCGAGGCAGCCGTGGGGGTGCTGCAGCGCCGGAACGTGGACGTCCGCGTCATCCATCACCACGCCACCCGTTTCGATCCCGCGATCCGGAGGTTCGTGGCGACCCTCGCCGACGGCGGAGGCGCGGCACGGACGCTGGCGGGACCGTTCGAGGGCGTGATCATTCTCGACCGGCGGACGGCGATCGTCCCGCTGGAGGAGGAGCACCTCGCCGTCGTCGTGCAACAGCCCGGCCTTGTGCGCTTCATGGTGGAGGTCTTCGAGCGGACCTGGCGCGTGGCGAAGGAGTTCGAGGGGCAGTGCCGCACGACAGAGGTCAGCACCCTCGTCTCCGACGTCCAGAGCGCTATCATCCAGCTCCTCGCCGAAGGCAAGACGGACGAAGTCATCGCCCGGCGGATAGGAGTCAGTGTCCGCACCTGCCGTAACCACATTGCCAAGATCTACCAGGAGCTCGGCGCCCGCAGTCGATTCCAGCTGGGTGTCATGATCGCCAAATCCGGGCTCCTGGAACAGGTTCCGACCACCCCCCGGGCATCGCAGCCCCTGCCCGTGTCGACGTCTGGGCCCGCAGTCGTTCCCAGCCGCGAGCGCGAGGCGGGAGCGGTGCACTCACTCACAGCGACCTAGGACGTGCACATGCTCGAATCCGCCCCCTCCTCCCCCGGCGCCGCGGAGCAGCAGCCCGAGCTCGGCTATCCCCGCCCCGGCGAGGTCCTGCGCCGGCTGCGTACACAGCGCGGCATGTCGCTGCGTCAGGTCGCCGCGGAATGCGGTCTTTCGGTGTCGTTCCTGGCGTCGCTGGAGAGGGGCGAGACCGACATCGCCCTGGAGCGCCTCAGTCGTCTGGCGGCCGTGTTCGGCCACGACGTCGGGTCGTTCCTCGGCTTCTCACGGGGCCGGGCCACACCCTCCGTGTTCCCTCTCCAGACCCAGGAGGTGCTCGAGCGTGCGCCCGGCGTGACGTACCACGTCCTGCGCTCCCCCGAACTCGGCTACCAGGTGATCACCGCCCACTTCCGGCCGCACAGCGAGCTCGGCGAGGAACTCCAGCACGAGGGGACCGATCTCATCATGATGACGGAAGGCACCCTGGTGGCTCGCTACAACGGTGTGGACTACGAGCTGCGCGCGGGCGACTGCGCCCAATGGTCGGCCGGCTACCCGCACACGTTCCGCAACGACACCGACGAGCCCGCCAGGTTCATCGGCGTGCTCTTCTCCAGCCTCTACTGACGCAGCCTCCACTGACGCAGTCTCCGCTGACGCAGCCTCCACTGAAGACCGGCCTTACTGAAGTCGAGCCTTACTGAAGACCTGAAGAGAGGACCTCATGGCCCGCGTCGATGTCCCCGGCTCACCGGGCGGCGGCGGATTCTCCACCGCCACCTTCGCGGAGGTGCGGCTTCCGGACGAAGTCCGCGACCTGCTGGGCGACCGGCTGGCCCGTGACCGTGATCCGTTCGAGGACATCGACGAGGCCTCGGCCCACTGCCACCAGGCCTTCGCGCAGCTCCCCCTCGACGCGCTGCGGAGCCTGCTGGACTTCGGCCGCCACCCGGACGCCCCGGGCGTGACGTTCGTGCGCAACCTTCCGGTCGACCGGCTGCTGCCACCGACCCCGCGCGACGGTGGGCCGAGCCTGGGGAAGCGGACCTTCGTCGCGGAGGGCGTACTGCTCGGCCTGAGCGGGCTGTTGGGCGAGCCCGTGGGGTTCCTCTCCGAGCGGGAAGGACGCCTCGTGCACGACGTCGTCCCCGTCGCACGCGGTGCCGCGACGCAGACCAGCCAGGGCTCGACGGTCTTCCTCACGTTCCACAACGACCTGGTGCACGACCGCCAGGAGTGCTACAGCCGGCCCGGCCCCGACTTCGTGGTCCTGAACTGTCTGCGGGCCGACCGCGAGGGCGCGGCGGCCACGTACTACGCCGACGCCCGCGACGTCGTCGGCCTGCTGGACGGGGCGACACTCGACGTCCTGCGCTCCCCGGTCTTCCGCATGAACGCACCCGGCGGGTTCGTGAGCGCGCTCGTGGAGGGCCACGAGGCGTACTCCGACCCGGTGCCGGTCCTGCGCGGTCCCGGCGAGTTCCCCGAAGTGGTCAGCGCGGCCAACGGGGTCCGGCCGCTGACGACGGCGGGGCGGGCGGCGCTCGAAACGTTCCAGACCGCCTGCCGTGCGGTCGCCCACGAGGTGCGGCTCGCCCCCGGGCAGGCCCTGCTGCTCCACAACCGCAAGGGCGTGCACGCCCGTTCGCGCTACACCGCGCGTTACGACGGCCGGGACCGCTGGCTCCAACGGACGTACGTGCGCCGCAACTTGTGGGACATCCGGCACCGCTCCCTGCCCGGCGTGCGCCGCATCCACTGAACGCCCCGGGGCCCCCGGCGCCTCATCGGCGACCGGGGGCCCTGAACGTCCTCAAGGGTGGCTGTCCGTCCGTGTCACAGCAGCTTCCCGGCGGTGCGCAGGGAGTCAAGGACCGCGCGCACGGCGTCGGTCGACTGGTCCTCCCCCGTCACGCGCCGGTGGTAGCAGAGGCCGCCGGGGTTCTCCAGATTGATCTCGATCACGTGCGGATACGCCAGGTCGACGCCCGCGAAGTGGATGCCGTGCTCGCGCAGCTGCTTCCCGATGCCGCGCACGAGGCTCTCCTCGTCCGCGGTGAGCCGCAGTCGTTCGTAGCGGGCCCCGATCGTGGCGTTGGCACGGTTGTCGTCCTCCCGGGGAAAGCGGAGGTAACCCGAGACCGGCTGCTCGCCGGCGAGCAGCACGCGCTTCTCGTGGGTGCGCGCGTGCGGCAGGTACTCCTGCAGGACCGCGTAGCGCTCGGCCTGGCCGATGACGGCACGGCCGTAACTGTCGTACCGCGACGTGGCGTTGCCGGTGGCCGAGCTGAGCAGCGCCGCGGCGTTGCGGTCGTCGTCGCTGACGACGTAGACATCGGCGCCGCAGCCCTCGTTCGGCGGCTTGAGGACCCACGGGCGGTCGGGGACGCCGCGGACGAGCCCGTTCAGGAAGCCGAAGTCGTTCGACACGTACGAGCTGGGCCGGTTCTCCGGCGGGACCAGGGCCCCGAGCGTGGTCTTCGAGTTGAGGAAGTAGAGCGCGGTGGCCTCATTGACGAACGGGACCCGCTGGTTGAGCAGCCACAGAAGCTGGAAGTACTCGGTGCCCGCGTCGGGGTGCGGGCCCGCGAGCACCCACACCAGGTCGAAGTCCTCGACCGGGCCCTGCGGGGCCTGCGGCGGCGGCATGGGGTCGCCCGGCGCGAGCGGGGCAGAGAGCCGCGTCCGGTCGCAGGCCAGTACCGAGTCGTGCAGGGCCAGCGTGTGGACGGTGCCGATGTGCACCTCGTGTCCGTCGCGCAGCAGGGCGCTGGGGACGAGCGACTGGTTGTCGAGCTCGAACTCCGGCGCTCCCGACACCAGGACGAGAATCTTGTACGGCATGTCAGTGTCCCTTCTCGCTGTCCGCGACGCCCTCGTCGTCGGTGAGGTTCTCCATGAGCCAGCGCTCGGTCTCCAGCAGCCGCTCCTCGACCTGTTCGGGTCCTTCGCCGCTGACGATGGCGAAGCACAGATGGTGGGCGCTGTGCAGGGTGGCTTCGCCGGGCTTGAGCGTGTCGTTCACCTCGTAGTGCCGCACCCAGGGGAAGGGCGGCCTGCCCGGCGCGCGTACGGGGCGTCCCTGGGGCAGCACGGAGACGGACCCGTGCACCTGGGCCGGTGGGGTCCGGGGCGCGGGGGCGACGGGCAGGCCGCACGAGCGGCGCAGCACGGTGGCGTGCAGATCCACGCCGTAGGTCAGCGCGGTGAGCGCGGGGATCCGGTCCCCGCCGACCCGTGAGGCGATCTCGCACAGCACCAGTTCGTCGTCGGGGGTGTGGAAGACCTCCAAGTGGTACGCGCTCGTGGCGGGTGTGTCGAAGGCCGCCAGCACCCGGTCGAGGTACGCCTCGAGCCTGCGGGCGAACGGGCTGTCCGGGCGCAGCTGCACCGACCCGTTGTTCTGCCCTGAGAAGACGCCGAGGCAACTGCGCAGATACCGGGAGGAGGCGACGAAGCGGTAGTCCTCGCCGAGTACGGCGTCGACGTGGTACATCGGCCCCTCGACGAACTCCTCGGCCATCAGGTCGTCGCGCCACGGCTGCCGGCTGAAGGCGACGACGTCGCTCTCCTCGCGCAGCACGGTGATGTCGCGGGAGCCGCCCTGCTTCACGGGTTTGACGACGACGGGGTGGCCGAACTTCGCGATGAAGTCCGTCAGGTCGGTGAAGTCCGCGAGACGGGCGAATCCCGGGACCGGCACGGTGCGGCTCGCGGTCTGCTTCATCACGGCCTTGTCGCGGAAGGAGAGGGCGCTCGCGCGGGACTGGCCCGGCAGGCCGAGGTCCTGCCGGATGTGCGCGGCCCGCTCCAGGTCGTACTCGTTGTCCGTGATGACGTGGGTGAACGGCTGCTCGCGTGCCATCTCGCGGATCATCAGTTCCGCGTACGGGACCGCTTCGCACTGCGGCACGTACTCGTAGTGCGCCAGCCCTTCGGTGCGGGCGAGGTCGTGGTGGCTGAAGACGTGCAGGCGGTCCGCGCACTCGGGGAACATCGCCGGATAGTCCAGGGTGCGGCCGTAGTTGATGACGGCGATCCGAGGGGCCGCGCCGTCGGCCGGTGGGGTGCGGGTCATGGTCGGGTGTCTCGCCTTCTGGTGCCGCGGAGTACGGAAGAGGGGGTCCGGCGGGCTCAGTGCAGACGCCGGGAGCCGGGGACGGCGCGGTGCCGGATGGGCCACTGGTTGCGGCGCACGTAGGTCCGCTGGAGCCAGCGGTCCTGGCCGTCGTAGCGCGCCGTGAAGGGGGAACGGGCGTGCAGGCCCTTGCGGTTGTTGATGAGCAGCGCCTCGCCGGGGCGCAGGAACACCTCGTGCGCCACCTCGCGGCAGGCCTGCTGCAGCCGGTCGAGCGCGGCGCGGGCCCGCGTGTCCTGCGCGCGAATTCCGTTGGCGGCGGCCGAGACCTCCGGGCTGGATTCGGGGCCGCTGATCATCGGAACGGGGGCGGAGAGGACCTCGGCGCCGCCCGCCACGTCCCGTACGTAGCTGCCGGGGGCGTTCATCCGGAACAGCGGGCTGCGCAGCACCTCCAGGGTCGCCGGGTCCAGGGCGCGGCAGATGTCGCGGGCGTCGGCGTAGTAGGTACCGGCGATACCGTCGTGGTCGGCGCGCAGGCAGCTGAGTACGAGGAAGTCCGGGCTGGCCAGGTCGTAGTGGCCGCCGGCGTCGTGAACGATGTCGTTGTGGAAGTTGAGGAAGACGGAGGAGCCCTGGTTCGTCTGGGTCCTGGCGCCTTCCGGAACCGGCACGACGTCGTGCACCAGCTGTCCGTTCTTCTCCGTGGTGAAGCCGATCGGCTCGCCCAGCAGCGCGCTCAGTCCGAGCAGGACGCCCTCGGCGACGAAGGTGCCCTTGTCCGGGCTCGGCCGGCCGTCCCCGGGCGTCCTGGGCAGGGCGGGGTCGAGCGGCGCGTTGCGCAGGTGTCCGACGCCGGGGGTGTCCGAGTGCCGCCCGAAGTCAAGCAGTTGCTGCAACAGCCCGGTGGGCAGCTGGGCGAAGATCTGCAGACAGCGGGTCAGCAGCCAGTCGACGTCGCCGCCGGGTGGCGGCAGTTGGGCCAGCTGGGCACCGAGGGCGTCGCGTGCGGCGTCCGGCAGGTCGACGGTGACGAGGGTGGCGGGGGCGCGGCCGGCTTCTCGGGCGGGCGCGGGTGCGGTCATGCGCGTGGTCCTTCCGGTGGTGGCGGTGGGCGACGGGCGAGGCCCGAGGCATGCCGGGTCAGACAGCGGACGTCGGCAGCAACTGCTCTTCACTGAGGGCCAGTTCGTCGTGCAGGTGTTGCGCGAGTCGTACGGCCGCGGGCTCGTCGGCGGCGGTGTGCACGGCCGTGCGGTCCTCGTGCAGGACGGTGACGGGGAAGCCGCAGGGCCGCCCCGGGGTCACGCCGTGCCGCAGCTGGGTCTCCTCCGCGTCCACGTAGCCGCCGATCACGGCCACTTGGGGGCCATCGGGCAGCCGGAGCGTCTCCACTCCGTCGGCGCGGAAGGCCCGGTGGGCTCGGTCGGCGGCGGCGGGGTCCGGGTAGTCCAGCACGCGGGAGCGGAGGTTGAGGACGACCGCGGACGCGCTCGGTCCGCCGGGGCCGATCACGGTTCCCTGGGTGAACGGCGCCTTGTTGTGCCGGCAGCGGATCGTGACGCCGTGTTGCTGCGCGAGCCGGACGGCGCGGTGGTGCAGCACCTTGGCGCCGTGCCGGGACATGGTGGCGGCGTCGTCGTAGGCGACCTGGTCCAGCAGCCGGGTGCCGTCGATCCGGTGGGGGTCACAGCTGTGGATGCCGTGCACGTCGGAGTGGATCTCGCATGCGGAGGCGCCGAGCGCCACGGCGGTGGCGACCGCCGACAGGTCCGAGCTGTTCTTGCCCAGCCAGGTGGGGCGCCCCAGGCCGTCGACGGCCTGGCCGCCGGGGACGACGACCACCTCGTGCTCGGCCAGGGCGCGGCGCAGCGGTTCCGGCGCGATCCGTTCGAGGCCGGCCCACATGAAGGTGTCGGTGGTGGTGAAGCCGGTCTCGTGGCCGACCAGCACGGTGGCGCCGCGGCCGAGTCGCTGCAGCGCGGCCGCGAGGAGTTGGGCGCTGACGGTGTCGGCGAGCGTGAGCATGCCCGCCACCCGGGCGCCCGTGGGACGGGGGTTCACCTCGTGCAGCCGCTCGCGCAGCCGCTCGGTCTCGCCCGGCATCGCGCTGACCACGACGGCCAGCCGGCGGCCCGAGCCGGCGATGCGCGCGTCCAGGGCATGGGCCAGCTGTGCGTAGGCTCCGGGTGTCGCGAAGCTGGACCCGCCGAACTTGACGACCAGAGGGCGCTTGTCCGGGCTCACAGCGTGCCCCGTGCGACGAGTTCCTCGGCGATCTGGAGTGCGTTGAGGGCGGCGCCGATGCGGAGGTTGTCGGCGACGACCCACAGCCAGCAGCCCCGCGGGTTGTGCGGGCTCACCCGGATGCGGCCCACGTGCACGTCATTGGCCTCGGCGATGGTGCGCGGGGTGGGGAAGGCGCCGGGGGCGTCCCGGTCGTGCACCGTGACCTCGGGCAGGGCGCAGAGCGCGGCGACCAGTTCGGCCCGGTCCACGACGTCGTGGCACTCGATCCAGACGGCCTCGGAGTGCCCGTTGCGCACGGGGACGCGTACACAGGTGGTGGTCACATCGAGATGCCGCAGAGCGAGGATCTTGCGGGACTCCTGGAGCATCTTCTGCTCCTCCATGGTGAAGCCGCTGTCGAGGAGTTCGTCGATGAACGGGATCACGTTGAAGGCGAGCGTCGGGGCGAACTCGGCCTGGGGACCCGGGTCCGCGGGGTTCGCCAGCGCGGCCCGGGTGGCCTCGTGCAGCTCCGCCGTGCCGGAGTGGCCGCGGCCGGAGGCCGCCTGGTAGGTGCTGACGACCACCTTGCTCAGCCCCCATCGATCCTCGATCGGGCGCAGGAGCCGGACCAGTGGGATCGTCGAGCAGTTGGGGTTGGCGACGATGCCGCTCGCGGGGCGGGTGGCCAGCGCGTCCGCGTTGACCTGCGGGACGACGAGCGGGGTGTCGGGGTCCATGCGGAAGGCGTTGGTGTTGTCGATGACCAGCGCACCCTGGGCCGCCGCCACCGGTGCCCATTTCCTGCTGACGTCGCTGCCGGCGGAGAAGAACGCGAGGTCGACGGTGGAGAAGTCGAAGGTGTCCACGGCGCTCACGCGGTGCTCCCGGCCGTCCACGCGCAGAGTGCGGCCCTGCGAGCGGGGCGACGCGACGAGTTGGATCTCCCGGTAGCGGAAGGCCCGGTCCTCGATGAGGCCGATCAGCGTCTCGCCGACCGCGCCGGTGGCTCCGACCAGTGCGATCCGGGGGGCGGTGGTGTCGTGCGGGGTGTACGGCATCGGATTCCCTTCGTGCGGGGCCCGCGCCGGGGCGGGCGGGACGGAAAGGCCGGGCAGGTCACAGCAGTTGGGGCAGGAGGCGGCGCAGTGCGTCGGGCCGGGCGCCCACGGGCAGCGCCTCGACGAAGTGCACCGGCGCGCCGACACCGGCCGCTCCGGCGTCGGCCACGCGGTCGTCCCCGACCATCGCCGTGGCCGCGCCGTCCAGGTCGAGGAGGGCGAGGGCGATCCGGAAGAGCTCGGTGTCCGGCTTCTGGATGCCGTGCTCGTACGACAGCACGTACGCGTCGACGAACCGGTCGAGGCCGTGCGCCCGGAAGACGGGGCGCAGGTCCCAGCCGATGTTGCTGACCACCGCGATGTCCACGCCCGCGCCGTGCAGCGCGGCCAGCACGTCGGCGGTGTCCGGGTAGGGCTGCCAGGCGGGCGCGGTCATGTGCCGTTCGTAGAGCGCGTCGGTCAGTTCGGGCCACGGCAGCGCGGTCGCGTGCAGCAGGCCGGTGTATGCCTTCCGGTGCCGTGCGGCGTCCAGGTCCCGCTCCTGCCAGAGCCGTGCGAGTGTCGGGTCCACGCTGCTGGGGGCCGGGCCGCCGGGCACCGCGCCGACGGCGCGCAGCCGTTGCGCCCAGTGGCGCACCTCGCTCTCGGCGATGTTCTCGCCGGCCTCGGTGAGCACGGCTTGCAGCCAGTCCTCGGCGCTTTCGAGGTGGAAGAGCGTTCCTGAGAAGTCGAACATGCAGCCTTTGACGGGCATAGAAGATCCTTGGTCGGCGAGAGGGGCCGGGCGCGGGCGCGTACCGGTTCAGTGCGGCGCGGGGGCGAACCGGTCCAGCCGGCCGATCGGCTCGCGGGGATCCCAACTGAGCCAGGGGATGTGGGAGTTGACCAGTTCGCCGTCCGCGCCGAGGACGGCCGCGGGCGGATGGTTCATGTGCAGCAGCGGGTCGTCGAAGCTGTCGAAGGCGGCGGCGAAGTCCATGCGGTAGGCGAAGTCGGTGTCCTCGCCGCCCCAGCCCTCGTACCGTTCGTCCAGGCCACCGATCTGGTGGAAGACGCCCGTCCTGGCCCAGACGCACGCGCCCGGCGGTCGGCGCACGACGAACCCGCGCGCTTCCTCGGGGTCGGCCTCGGCCGCTCCCTCCAGGACCCGTCGGCGTACGGCATGCGCCGTGGAGTCCTCGCTCATGCCGAGCATGTCCCGGTAGGTGAGGTGTCCTCCGGTGCCACGGCGGCGCAGCCGCGCGACGTTGCGGGCGATGAAGTCGCGGTCCGTCAGGATGTCGGCGTCCAGGATGCAGATCGCCTCGGCCTCTCCCGCGGTGTGCAGCACACCGCAGTTGACGGCCCAGGACTTGTTGAAGGTGTCCGCCTTCGGGGCGAAGAGATAGCGGTCGACGTGCGGTGCGATGACGTCCCGCCAGCGGGGGCGGTCGTCGCACTCCACGACGGTGACGCGGAAGCGGTCACGGGAGACCGACTGGTCGCCCAGTGACAGCAGGCACGCCAGCAGGTTGCGCACCCGGGTGCCGTCGGTGTCACGGTCCCGGAAGGGGATCACGACGAGCACGGGGGCGTCGGGCGCCGCGGCGGGCGTGTGCCGCGGCGTCACCGCCCTCAGCTCGTCGAGGGTCACCGGGGCCGCGCCGGCGCGGTGGCGGGCGCCGAGGTGGTGCCCGAGGCGGCTGTCGCGCTCGGCCAGCCAGGCCGCGTCGAGCAGGGCCGTCGTGGTGGCCGCGTGCGGGGCGTCGGCCGCGAGCGCGTGGACGAGGGCGCGGTGGCGATCCGGGTCCTCGGGGGCGGCCCGCAGTGCCTGGGCCAGGGAGTGCAGGCGCGGGTCTTCGAGCTTGCCCGCGGCCCGTTCCACGTCTAGGACGAGCGGCCGGTATTTCTCCCAGAAGAACACGCAGCTGCGGCGCGATTCGGGGTCGGCGGCGACCACCAGGGTGTCGGCGGCCGCTGTGGCGAGAACCAGCGGATCAGTGGGATGAAGGGCCGTCATTTTCCGTCTCCGTCTCTCAGGATGTGGTCGACGTGGAACGTGGCGTGAATGCGGGAGCGTGCTGCGGGGAATTCCTGCGCTGGAATTCGGTGAAGGCGTACATGAGGACGGCGGACAGCACGGCCAGGACGCCGACGAGCCCCAGTGCCGCGCGCAGACCGGTCCCTTCGGCGACGAACCCGATGAGCGGCGGGCCCATGAGCATCCCGGTGCCGTTGATGCTCGACACATAGGTGAGGCACGGTCCGAACTGCTCGCCGCCCAGGCCTCCCGCGACGGAGAAGACCACGGGCACGACGACGGACAGTCCCAGCCCCAGCGCCGTGTATCCGCACAGGGCGAAGAGGGCGTCGTTGGAGGCCAGGGCGAGGCCGAAGACGATCCCCGCGGGCGCCGCCGAGCACACCACGGTGCGCAGCGCACCCCAGCGGGCCGTCATCGCGTCGCCCGCCAGCCGGCCCACGGCCATCGCCACCGAGAACAGCGCGTAGCCCAGGGCGGCGAAGCCGGTGGTCCTTCCCAGTTCCCCGTGCAGGTACAGGGCGCTCCAGTCGGCGGCCGCGCCCTCCCCCGCCGCGGCGCACAGTCCCGTGACGGCGAGCAGGGTCAGCGGGAGCCGCAGCCGGCGGGGCACCGGGATCCAGGCGCGAGGCGCGTTCCCCTTCGGGGCCGGTGCCACCGAGGTCGTGATCAAGCGGGTCGCGGCCGCGGCGGCCAGCGCGCCGAGCGCCGCCGCCAGGAGGAGGAAGTGGGTACGCGGGCCGACGCCGTGCGCCGCCAGCAGGCCTCCGGCGAGCGCGCCGGCGAGTCCCCCGGCGCTGAACGAGGCGTGCAGGGACGACATGACCGGGCGCTTGAGCAGCCGTTCCAACTCGACGCCGTTGGCGTTCATCCCCACGTCCATCAGCCCCATGCCGGCGCCGAAGAGCACGAGGGCCACGCCGAGTCCGGGCGCGCCGTGGACGAGGGCGGGCGGGATCAGCAGCAGGCAGGCGAGCGCGGCGCCGGCCCAGGTCACCGGGACCGTCCCGACCCGGGTGACCAGTTGGCCGGCGAGTTGTTTCGAGAGCAGGGCGCCCAGTGCGATGCCCAGGAGGGTGAGTCCCAGGACGCCCGTGTCCGCGCCGACCTGTTCCTTGATGTCCGGGACCCGGGAGGCCCACGTGCCGAAGAGGGCGCCATTGGCGAAGAAGACCCCCATGAGCCCGGCGCGGGCCGCACGAAGCCGTGAGGAATTCGGAGCGGATCCTGATTCGCGAACCATGTGATGAACTCCGGGAATTGTGTTCCTGTGCTACCGGAACGGGGCACGAAAGGCGATTCTTCGATTTTTGCCGGGTGACGCGACACAGAAAAGGAAAGTGCAGGAAGCAGAGGACGGAATGCAGCAAGCTGAAGCCGTGTCCGCGGGGCGTCAGACGGGTGTGGCGAGGGCCGCGGTGAGCGCGTCACGCAGGATGTCCGCCGCGGTGTCCACTTCCTGCGCCGTGCAGTTCAGCGGGGGCAGCAGCCGCAGTACGCCGTCGTCCCGGCCGCCCAGCTCGATGACGAGGCCGCGCAGCAGCGCCTCGCGCTGGACCCGCAGGGCCAGCCGGGAGGCGGGCTCGCCGCTCTTGGGGTCCGCCAGCTCGACTCCGAGGAAGAGGCCGAGGCCGCGAATGTCGCTGACCTGCGGGGTGAGCGGGCGGAGTTCCTGCAGCCGCTCGGTGAGCTGGTGGGAGCGTGCGCGTACGTTGGCGAGCACGTCGTCCCTGCGGAACACCTTCAGGGTCGCGACACCCGCGGCGAAGGCGGCCTGGTTCCCGCGGAAGGTGCCGCTGTGCGCGCCGGGGCGCCACACGTCGAGGCGCTGGTCGTAGAGGATCACCGCGACGGGCAGGCCCACACCGCTGAGCGCCTTCGAGGCCACGACGACATCGGGCTCGATCCCGTACTGCTCGAAGGCGAACCACGTGCCGGTGCGCCCGCAGCCGCTCTGCACCTCGTCCACGATCAGCGGGATGTCGAGCTGTCTGGTCACCGCCCGCAGCCGCCGCACGAACTCCGGGTCCGCGGGGATGACTCCGCCCTCGCCCTGCACGAGCTCCAGCACCACGGCGGCCGGCAGCGGGATGCCTCCGTTGGGGTCGGTCAGCGAACGCTCAAGGAAGCCGGCGCAGTTGACGGAGCAGGAGCGGCGCTGAAGGCCGAGCGGGCACCGGTGACAGTGCGCGTACGGGAAGAAGTGCACGCCGGGCATCCGGCCCCCGACGGGCGCCTGCTGCGCGACCAGTCCGGTGACGGACAAGGTGGCCAGCGAGCTGCCGTGGAACCCGCCCTGGAACGTGACCACGTCCGTGCGCCCGGTGGCCGTCTTGCACAGCTTCAGGGCCGCCTCCACGGCGTTGGCGCCCGTGGGCCCGCAGAAGTGGATTTTGGTGCGCGAGCGCATCGGCTCGGGGAGCACCCCGAGGGTGAGCTCGGTGAACTCGTCCTTGACCGGAGTGGGGAAGTCCAGGCCGTGGACGAGTTCGTCCAGTTGCCGATGGGCCGCTTCCAGGGGTTCGGGCGGGTTGTGGCCCAGCGGGAGCACGCCGGCTCCGCTGAGGAAGTCGAGGAAGACGTTGCCGTCGAGATCCTCCAGGAAGCTGCCCTTCGCCCGCCTGATCGCGAACGGCAACCGTCGGGGATACGTGCGGGCGTTGGACTCGCGCCGGTCCTGTCGCGCGATCAGTTCCGCGCTGCGGGGTCCGGGCAGGGGGCCGCGCACGGACGGCATCCGGTGCGGGGCGCGGCGGGTGGCGGCCGGGTGGGCGGACGCGGGCAGCCGGGTGGGCACGATCATGATCGCCTCCTGGAGGGGGACGGGTCGGGTGACGTCGTGACGGGTGCGGTGTGCCGCGGACGGCGCCCGCGGGCGACGGCCGCGGTCAGGGCCGTGATCACGAGGGCCTGCCCGGCGGCGTACAGCCAGAACTGCGCGGGCGAGCCTGCGCTCTGTCCGGCGCCGTAGAGCTGGCCGCCGACGATCCCGCTGAGGAGGGAGCCGCTCCCCAGTGCCAGCCGCTGGCTGCCGATGGCCAGGGCCGGGCGGTCCGGCACCGCCTTCAAGGCCTCCAACTCGTTCTTGAGGAAGAGCACGCCCTCCCCCACGCTGATCGCCACCGTGCCGAGCAGTACCGCGGCGACGCCCGGCCGGGCCAGGGCGAGGAAGCCCAGCGTCAGGGCGGGGAAGGCGATCAGTACGGCCGTGCCGTACCGGATCCGGCCGATCCAGCGCGCGGCCGGGGGCTGGCCGCAGACCACCAGGACGCTGTTGAGCACCAGGGCCGCGCTGTAGAGAACCGTGGAGTGCGTGGCGATGACGAAGACGCCCAGATAGTTCTGGAAGTACCAGTAGACGTACGCCGTCGCGAGGGCGACCGCGGCGGGGGCGGCCAGGAACGCCCGGCCCCAGTCGCGCCGCCCGTCCCGGGTGCCGACGGGCGCCCCGGTGGGTCCTGACGGCGGGAGCAGGATCAGATGCGCCAGCGTCATCGCAGCGAACATCACGGTCACGACGGAGAAGACGAGCAGCGGTGACCGGGCGATCAGCAGGCCCGACACCAGAGTGCCCAGCGCCATCCCGGAGCTCAGCGCGGAGTTGTTCACCGAGAGCAGCACCGGCCGGTGCTCCTGCGCCACCTCCGCTATCAGGTACGTCTTGTTCGCGGGCGAGTAGAGCGTGTCCCCGAGGGCCGTGACGAGTACGGCGAGCACGGCCAGGGCCGGTCGTGACAGGCCGAGGGCGAAGAGCGCGAACCCGACGGTGCGCACGCTGAGCCCCGTCACCATGGACCGTTTGCAGCCCAGCCGTTCGGCCACGAGACCGCCGCCGAGGGCCCCGGCGAACTGCAGGAAGGAGGTGACCCCCAGGAGCAGTCCGACCGGGCCCATGGCCATCCCCAGCCGGTCGTGGAGCAGGATCGCCAGGTACGGCAGGATCATGAAGCTGGCCAGCGGCATCACGAACGAGGTGACGAGCAGGAACCTCAGCGACGCGGGCAGGCGGGCCACGTCGGCCCACAGCTCAGAACCACGGATGCCAGACATCGCCGTCCTCGTACTCCACCCAGTAGGTCCGGGAGATCTCCTTCTTCACGAGCTCTGCCGCGGCGTGGTCGGGCACTCGCAGCCAGATGAGCCCGGGACGGCCGCCCGAGTTGTCGGTCACGGGGGCGGGCACCCGGCCGGGCCGCACCGCGATCTCGAAGTCGTCGACTCCCTTGATCTCCCGCAGCAGTTCGGGGTCCGCGGTGCGCCGCACCGGCTTGCTGGGCGGCACCAGGGACAGACACATGCCGACCGCCGTGTACGGGGGCAGGTGGGGCGGGGTGACGTCCGGCGCGTCCGGCAGCAGGCTGCGCAGGATCGTGCCGACCTCGTCCACGCCCGTGGCGTGCTCGACCATGCGGAAGATCCGCATGCCGCCGATCCGGGGCTGGGACTCGATGACGACGGGGCGGCCGTCGGCGGCGACCTTGACCTCGGTATGGGTCAGTCCCCAGTCGTGCCCGAGCACATCGAGAAAGGCGAGCACCGTCTCGTGGATCCTCGCCAGCGGCGCGTCGTACGGGGGCGGGGGCGGCACGGAGATCTCGGTGATCGCCAGGTTCGGGTGGGCCGAGAGGCGGCCGGCCGAGACACCGGCGATGTGGTGGCGGCCGCGCAGGGTGACGGTCTCGACGCTGTAGACCATGTCGCCGGGCACGAACTCCTCGGCCAGGTAAGGGGCTTCACGCCAGAACGCGCGGTCATCGAGCGTGTCGTCCAGCTCCGCGTCGGTGAAGATCTGGCGTACGCCCACGCTGCCCGCCCCGGAGACGGGCTTGACGACGAGCGGCAGCCCGTGGCGCGCGCGGAAGGTGCGGAGGCCGGCGGGGTCGGTGACCCGCTCCCAGGCGATCGTGAGGTCGGGGCGGCCGGCCAGGGCGGCGCGCATGAGGTCCTTGTAGTGGGTGGCCGCCGCCGTCTTCAGGGAGAGTCCCCTGATGCCGAGGGCGTCGGCGACGACGGCCGAACTCTCGGTGCCGAACTCCCCGAAGGAGACGGCCGCTTCGAGCGGGAGCCTTACGTGGATGTCGCGCGCGGCGGCGAGCACGGCGGCGGCCCGGTTCGCGGGCATCTCGTGGACGGAACGACAGCGCGCGAGGATCTCCCGGTCGCTGTCGGAGAACTCGGTGGTGTCCCCGATGAAGCTCACGTCGAAGCCGAGTGCGAGTGCGGACTCGGGCACCCCTGCCCAGCCGCTGAGCACGAGGAGATGGGGCCGCTCAGGCATGGTCGTCCCCCTCCATCCGGATGCGGAGTTCCCCGGCGGCGGAGAGCGCGTTCTGCAGGGCGGTCTCGCTGGTGGCGCCGGTGGCCAACAGCACGCCGACGCAGCCGTCCTGGTTCGTCACGCTGCGCACCCGGGTCCCCGGCCGCAGGGAGGAGCTCACGGTGGGCCGGCCCGGGTGGGCGGCCAGCGCCTCCACGCCCTCGCAGGCCAGGAAGACGCCCGGGTGCGGCGGGTAGAGGAGGATCTGGGCGACGCCGCGGTGCGGGGCCGGCACGGTGTCGAGGAGGGCGGGGCGACGGCGCAGGGCGAGGTCGAGGAAGGCCGTGTAGAGGTTGAGGTCCAGGGCCTGCGAGATCGCCTCACCGACCAGGGCGCCGCCGAGCCGGGGATTGATCTCGACGACCTCGAATCCGTCGTCGCCCATGATGAACTCGGTGTGGGCGAAGCCCTCTTGCCATTCCACGGCCTTCAGGACGCGTTCGATCCACCGTGTGACGTCCTCGGCCGCCGCGTCGAGGAGCCGGACGGGGAAGCTCAGCGCTTCCTCGCGGAAGGCCGGAGGTGCGGACATGACACGGCTGTTGAGGCCGATGACGCGGGTCTGCCCCTGCCAGGTGAGGGTCTCGACGCTGTAGAGCGGTCCGGAAAAGTACGGCTCGGCGACCGGCGTGCCGCGCAGGGTGCGGGTGCGCATCTCGGCCAGGACGGCGGTGAGTTCCTCGTGCGTGCGGGCCAGCCAGACATGCTCGCTGGAGGTGCCGGAGCTGTCCTTGACGATCAGTGGGAGGCCGACGCGGGAGGCCAGGGTGGCGGCGTCGTCCGCGTTGGTGACGGTCGAGCCGGCGGAGCGGGACAGCCCGTGCTCGTACAGGTGTCGGCGCAGCCTCGCCTTGTCGCGCACCAGCCGCACCGCGTCGGCGGGCTGTCCCGGGAGCCCGAGCTGTTCGCGGGCGGCGAGGGCGACCAGGCTCCAGGTGTCGGTGGTGCTGAGCAGTCCCGCCAGGTCGCCGATCCGGCGTGCTGCCGCGACGACCTGTGCGACGTCGCAGGTCTCCACGTCGTGCACCACGAGGTGTGGGCTGTCGATGCGGGCGAGTTCGTGCGCGTACTCCTGGCGGTCGCCGGTCAGGAGGTGGAGGGTGAGCCCTTCCTGCTCCGCGGCCGCCACCAGCCGGCCGAGGCCGAACTGGAGCCATTCGAGGGCGATGAGATTGCGTCCCTGGGGGGCGGGGGCTGCGGCGCTCACAGCAGAACCTCCTCGTGCGTCGGGTTGGGCCGGGCGGTCGGGGCGGCGGTGTACCGCGGGCGGGTCGTGCGGGGGCGCCCCGCACCGGCCGGGCGGAAGGTGCGGCGCTGCCAGTCCATGACCGACCAGGGGAAGGTGAGCTGCTCGAGGGAGTCGATACGGCGCGGGTTCAGGGTGTCGACTGCCGCGTCGGCCTGCGGGCGTGCGTAGACGTTCTCCGCGTAGCGGTGTCCGGTGTCGGCCGCGATGAAGACGCAGGGCCGTTCCGGGGCGTGCGCGGCTTCCCAGGTGGCGGCGAGATAGTTGCAGCCCGAGGACATGCCTGCGTAGAGCGCGTGGCTGCGCAGCAGCGCCGTGGTGGCGGCCGCCGCGGCGTCGAAGCCGATCCAGTGCACCCGGTCGTAGAGCTCGTAGCGCACGTTGCGCATGACGATGGGGCTGCCGATGCCGGCGATGCTCGCCACCGGGTCCTCGACCGGTTCGCTGCCGAAGGTGACGCTCTCGAAGGGCTGGACCCCCACGAGCGTGACGTCGGTCCCCAACTCCCGCAGATAGCTGGTGATCCCGCCGGTGGAGGCGCCGGTGCCGACCCCGCCGACCAGGGTGAGCGGACCGTCACCGAACTCCGCGTGCAGCAGCTCCGCGCAGGCCCGGTAGCCGAGGTAGTGCACGTCGTCGTGGTACTGCTGCATCCAGTGGACGTCGTCCTCGGTGTCGAGGATCTCGGCCACCCGGTCCAGGCGGGCGCGTTGGTCCATCTTGTCGACGAGCGGGCCGGGCGGTATCGCGACCTGGTCGACCTGCGCACCGAGCATCTCGAACTGCCTGCGCATGGTGTCGTCGAGTTTGGTGGAGCAGACGATCCGGCATTTCATTCCGTACTTGTGGCAGGCGAGGGCGAGTGAATGGCCGTAGGTGCCGCTCGAACTGTCCATCAGTGTGTCGCCCGGCTTGACGACACCGTCGTCCAGGAGTCGTCGTACCGCTTCGAGTGCGGAGTAGAGCTTCATCATCTCGAAGCGCAGCACATGGCAATTGCGGTCGAGATGAATGACGTCGGGCCTTTTCATCGCGTCCGCGATGTGATCAAACACGGCATTGTCCGTTTCTGTGAAAGCGGCCGTTCGCACACGGCCGGACAACCCGGTCAGGCGGCCGCGGCGACCCGCTCCGCGGCGGGGATGCCGAACGTGCGATGGGCGGTCCTGGTGACGAGGAACGCGATGTCCTCGTCGCTGAGTCCGTGGGCCTTGGCGTTGGCGATGTGCCGGGCCAGGGGCCGGGAGCCGGCGGCGACCACGCCGTTCTCCTCGTACCAGAGCGCGTTGTCGGCCGTGTGGTGCAGGGAACGGCCGCCGAGCCGCGCGGAGTCGCAGCGGTCAGTCATGATCATCGCGTTGCGGGGGCCCATGAGCTGGACCGCGCGGGCGGCGAGGGCCAGGTCCACGTGCTCGCCGTCGAAGTTGATGCAGGCGGAGATCCGGCCGTTGACCGCCTGCTTGATGATCGCCCCCGGTACCGGTCCCGCCATTTCGCTGATGTTGTCCAGGGTCCAGTTGGGCAGGTCGTAGGAGGCGATGACCTCGTCGCGCTGCGCCCGGGCCCGTTCCGTGCGGAAGGCGTGCCGGATGTTCAGGGGCATGTCGTTGAAGAGGTGGTCGGTGGTCACCCGCACCCCGGTGCCGTTCCACTCCGAGCGGTAGGCGGTCTCCACGATGGCGTCGACGGTGGCGGCGCTGCGGGCGGGATCGTCGCGGGTGAAGTGCCCCAGCGCGGGGCGGACTCCGTGCGCGAGCAGGGTGGGCACGACCCACTCGAAGTCGCTCTCGCCGAGCTGCGGGTCGTCCTGCAGCACCGACTCGGGAGAGTAGGCGTCCGGGGAGACCACCGTGTACACGAGCCCGTGGTCGCCGAGTCGGGCCAGCCGCTCCCACTCGGTTCGGCTCGGCGCCCACACCGTGGACTGCGGGGTGCCTCCGCGGTGCGAGAGCAGCGGGCCCTCGAGCGCCACCCCGGGGATGTGCGCGAGCAGTCCGTCCGCCCGCTTCTCGGCGTAGCGCCGCATGAAGTCCTCGAACTCGCCCAGCCGGTCGCGGTGCAGATACATCGTCGGCAGTGCCAGGACGCCTTCGCCGGCGCACCACATGTCCAGTCGGTCCAGGTCGACACGTGTGAAGTCGGAGAAGTCCACGTCTCCGAATCCGTGGCAGTGGACTTCGACCGGCCGCATTCCACGCGGGTCGAGCGGGAAAGGCGCGGGACCCTGGGCGGTGGTAATGGATTCCATGACGGTTTTTCTCCTTCTGATTTCCGTGAAAGCCGTCGGCGCATATTCAGCGGGAACCCGCGGCGCCGGGCCGTGGAACTCCACTGAGTTTGCGAGGCAGTTGGGCCGGATCACCAGAGGGGACAGCAATCACTTACCTGCATTGCAGGAAGCTGAGGGCGCGGCGGGTACGGGACGCCACCTAGGCTCACCACCTGTCGGAGCCCGATCCGGTTTTCCGGCCCCACGCCGCACGATCCCCTCTCAGCAGCCCAGAAGGATGCGCCCATGACGTCGTCCGAAATCAGACCTGAGCAGGATGCCGCCGATCCGAGAAGCCGTCGCCGCATACTCCTCTCCAGCGTCTCCTCGGATTCCCACACCTGGAATCTGGTATTCCTCCAGCTGTTGCTGGAGGAATGGGGCCATGAGGTGCACAACATCGGCGCCTGTGTGCCCGACGAGCTGTTGATCTCCGAGTGCCGGCAATACGTGCCCGACCTCGTCGTGATCAGCACGGTCAACGGCCACGGGGCCGCGGACGGGGCGCGGTTGATCCGCCGACTGCGGCCCCAGGAGGGGCTGGAGCGGCTGCCGGTGGTCATCGGCGGCACGATCGGCACGCGGGCCGCGGCGGCGGGCACGTACGCGCCGGAACTCCTGCGCGCCGGATTCACCGCCGTGTTCGAGAACAGCTCCGGATTACGGGACTTCCGTCAGTACGTGGGCACCGTCGCGTCCCATGCGCCGCACGTGGTGGGCAGCCGGTGACCGTCACGCGAGCGAGCACACGCTCCGGCGCCGCGCCGTCCTTCGGTCGGGTCGTGGCCGAGGCGAGCGAGGCGGGAGAGCTGGTGGTGCAGCCGAGGATGGGATTCGGCGAGCCGGCCGCCATGCGCTCCGGGCTCGTCGCCGCCCGCCGAGCCCGGGCCCGTACGGTCGGGACCCTCACCCTCGACAGCTACACCCGGGTCGGCGATCTGGAGGCCGCGCGCCGTGCCGTGCTCAACGGTGACGAGCTCAACGGCTACCCGATCATCACCCACGGACCCGGAACCACGCGGCAACTCCGCAGCGGCCTGGGCGACTTCGCCGTCCAGGTACGACACGGTTCGGCCCAGCCGCTCGGCATCGTCACGGCCCTGCTGGACGCCGGACTCGACGCCACCGAGGGCGGACCGGTGTCGTACTGCCTCCCCTACGGCCGCACTCCGCTGAAGGAGTCGATCGAGGCGTGGGCCCGGTGCTGCGAGCTGCTGGCGGAGCGGTCGCCCACCGCCCACCTGGAGAGTTTCGGCGGGTGCCTGCTGGGCCAGCTGTGCCCGCCGTCGCTGCTCGTGGCCCTGTCCCTGCTGGAGGGACTGTTCTTCCGTCAGCACGGACTGCGGGACATCTCCCTCAGCTACGCGCAGCAGACGGACTTCGCGCAGGACGCCGCGGCCGTCGCGGCCCTGCGCCGGCTCTCCGACGAGTACCTCGGCGACGTCCGCCGCCACCTCGTGCTCTACACCTACATGGGCGTCTTCCCGCGTACGGAGGCGGGGGCACTGGCCCTGCTGCGTGACAGCGCACGGCTCGCCGTGCGGACCGGGGCCGAGCGGCTGCTGGTCAAGACGCCCGCGGAGGCGCACCGCATCCCCACGGTGCGGGACAACGTGCGCTCGCTGGAGGCAGCCGCCCGCGCGGCCCGGCAGGCGCGCGCCGAGGGCCTGCACCTGCTGGCCCCGATGCCCGACGACGGTGTGCTCGACGAGGCCCGCGCGCTCGTCGAGGCCGTCCTCGAACTCGACCCGGACGTGGGCCGGGCGCTCCGTGTGGCGTTCGCGCGCGGCCTTCTCGACGTGCCGTACTGCCTGCACGCGGACAATGCCCGGCGCACCCGTGGCGTTCTGGGGGACGACGGCCGGCTGCACTGGCTCAGCACCGGAGCCATGCCCCTGCGCCCGTCGACGACGCGGCACGCACGCATGCGCGCCGATGACCTCCTGGGGATGCTCTCCCACGTTCAGACCGTGTACGACAGCGAGCCCTTGGACTGGACACGCGACGACGCGACCGGTTCCGAATCCCTCCCCTCACATGACGCAAGGAGTGCGCTGTGAACGCAGCTCAGGCACCGTCGCGGAGTCCTCACACCATCGTGGTCGTCGGCACCGGACCGCGCGGGATCTCCGTCCTGGAACGGCTGGCCGTGCGACTGCGCGAGTCCGCCGAGCACGACCAACGCCCCGTCACGATCTACGCCGTGGACGCCGTGGAGGTCGGTGCCGGCCGCATCTGGCGTACGGATCAGGATTCCTGGTTCGCGATGAACACCGTGATCGGGCAGGTCACCATGTTCTCCGGAGGGCCCGACGGCGGCCGTCCGCGCCCCGGCGCGGGGCCCTCGCTCGGCCAGTGGCTGCACGAGTACGCCCCGGACCGGGCCCGCCCCGGCGACGGACACGGTCCGCACGACTTCGCCTCACGCCTGGAGTACGGCAGGTATCTGCGGTTCGTCTACCGCACACTCACCGATGAACTCCCGCCCCATATACGGCTGATACCCGTGTGCGGCGGAGTCACCTCGGTGCGTCCCGGACAACACGGGGGCTACTGGGTGACGGTGGACGGGCGGCGCACGCTGGAGGCGGACCGGGTAGTGCTTGCCACCGGGCACCCCGACGTCGCGCCCGACGGCTTCGACCGCGCCATGTCGGACTTCGCGTCCCTGCACCCCGGGGTGCGCTACGTTCCCGGCAACTCCGCGGCCGACATGGACCTGACCGACGCGGCTCCGGCCGGGACGACCGTGGCCGTGCGCGGCATGGGCCTGTCCTTCTACGACGTGCTGATGTCGCTGACCGTGGGGCGGGGCGGCCGCTTCGTCCGCGACGAGGACCGGCAGCTGCGGTACGAGCCGAGCGGCCAGGAGCCGACGATCGTGGCCGGCTCCCGCAGCGGACTGCCGATCCCCGCCCGCGGCCGCAACCAAAAGGCGCCCAACTACGTGCACCGGGGCGCCTTCCTGACCCACGACGCCGTCACCGCCGCCAGGCAGCGGCGCACCAGGTCCGGGGGCAGCGGACAGCTCGACTTCCAGGAGGATCTGCTCCCCCTGGTGGTCCACGAGATCCGGCACGTCTACTACACGGGACACATGCGTGCGCGGCACGGCGCGCAGGCGGCGGAGAAGTTCGCGGCCCGCTACGTCGCCGAGGTCGGCGCGGGAGGCGACGGCACCGAGGCGGTGACGGAGGCCGGGCTCACGGACGTACCGGAACTGGACCTGGACCGGCTGGCCAGGCCGTTCAGCGGTGAGCACTTCGGCGACGTACAGGAGTGGCGGCGCCGGCTCACCGCGGTACTGCGTCAGGACCTGGACGAGGCCGCCCTGGGGACCGTGGACGGGCCGCTGAAGGCGGCCCTCGACAGCCTGCGCGATCTGCGGGGCGTGCTGCGTGCGGCGGTGGACCACGGCGGGCTGCTGCCGCGCTCGTACGACGCGGACTTCCGCCGCGGCTACGTGCCGGTCAACGCGCTGCTGTCGGCGGGCCCTCCCATGGTCCGCACGGAACAACTGATGGCGCTCATGGAGTGCGGGATCGCCGAAGTGGCCGGTCCCGGCACCGAGTTCGGCACGGACACCCAGGCGGGCAGGTTCACCGTGCACTCCCCTCAAGTGGAGGGTTCGCGACGGTGGGCCGAGGTGCTCGTCGATGCCAGGATCCCGGCACCCGACCTGACGCGCGACCGGTCGCCGCTGATCCGCCAGCTGCTCTCCGAGGGGTTGGTACGGGAGTTCACCAACCATGACCCGACGACCGGCGAGGAGTTCGCCACCGGAGGACTGGACATCGAACAGGACACCTTCCGCGTCCTCGACGGACAGGGCAAGCCCCACGACGGCCTGCTCGCCCTGGGGATCCCCACCGAGCACGTGCGCTGGTTCACCCAGATCGGCAACGGCCGGCCCGGGCTGAACACCGAGTTCCGCAAGGCGGCCGACGCCGTCGCCGCCGAGCTTCTGCCCGTGCCCGTCGCCGACCCCGTGCCCGCGCACCCGCGCGTGGCAGCACGAGCCTGAGAGGACCGATGAGCATGTTCCGAGACGAAACCGCGGCGACCCGCGCCTTCCGTGCGGCGAGGGACGTCCTGTTGGAGCACCGCGAGGACCTCGACGCCGCCCGTGCGGCCTTCGACTGGCCCCGCCCGGAACACTTCAACTGGGCCCTGGAGTGGTTCGACGTCCTGGCCCGTGACAACGATTCCCCCGCGCTGTGCGTCCTGGACCCGCGCGCCGACGCCTCCGCCGACGTCGAGGTCTCCTACGCCCGCATGGCGCGCCGCTCCGACCAAGTGGCCAACTGGCTGCGCGGGCTCGGGGTGAACCGGGGCGACCACGTGCTGGTGGTGCTGCACAACCGCGTCGAGCTGTGGGAGACCCTGCTCGCCCTGATGAAGCTCGGCGCCGTGATCGTCCCCACCTACACCACGACCACCCCCGCCGAACTCGCCGACCGGATCGAACGCGCCGGCATCCGGCACGTGGTGGCCGAGGCGCAGACGGTGCCGAGGTTCGCCGGGATCGGCGGTGCGTGGACCCGGGTGGCGGTCGGCGGCCGGGCCGCGGACTGGCTGCCGTTCGAGGACTCCCTCCAGGCCGAGGACGAGTTCGCGCCCGACGGGCCGACGCGGGCTGACGCGCCGCTGTTCCGCTACTTCACCTCCGGCACCACGTCCCGCCCCAAGATGGTGGAACACACCCACCTCAGCTATCCGGTGGGCCATCTCTCCGGCATGTACTGGAACGGGGTGCGTCCGGGGGACCGGCACCTCAACGTCTCGGCGCCGGGCTGGGCCAAGCACGCCTGGAGCTCCTTCTTCGTACCGTGGAGCGCCGAGGCCACCGTCGTCGCCCTGGCGACTCCCCGGCCGGGACCGGAGGAAGTGCTCACCGCGCTGCGCACGAGGGACATCACCACGGTGTGCGCTCCGCCCACCGTGTGGCGCGGCATGATCAACCACGGCCTGGGGCCACGTCCTTACGGGGTGCGGGAGGCCACCGCCGTCGGGGAGTCCCTCGAACCCTCCCTCTTCCACGCCGTGCACGACGCGTGGGGCCTCTCGGTGCGGGACGGCTTCGGGCAGACCGAGACGACGGCGCAGATCGGCAACCCGCCGGGCCGCACCGTCGTTCCCGGCCGGATGGGATGGGCGCTGCCCGGCTACGACCTTCGGCTGCTCGACCGGGACACCGGGGCCGAGGTGCCCGACGGCACCCCCGGGGAGCTGTGCGTGCGGCTGTCGCCGGGGCCCGCCGGGATGATGACCGGATACGCGGGCGACGAGACCAAGACCACCCAGGCGTTCCGGGGCGGCCACTACCACACCGGCGATCTCGTCCTGCGGCACGAGGACGGCTCGTACGCGTACGTGAGTCGCACGGACGACATGTTCAAGTCCTTCGACCACCGCATCTCACCACTGGAGCTCGAACGCGCCCTGCTGCGCAGTCCCGCAGTCGGACAGGCGGCGGTCGTCCCGGTTCCGCACCCGGTCGGCCTGTGGCAGGCCAAGGCCTACGTGGTTCCCGCACGCGGACACCATCCCGGGGCCGAGACGGCCCGGGCGGTCCTCGCCGAGACGGCCCGCCAGCTGCCGAGCGAGAAATGGGTACGCCTGCTGGAATTCACCACGGACCTCCCCCTCACCGCCTCGGGAAAGATCCGCCGCGCCGAACTGCGCACCCGTACACAGGACGCGGACGCCGTCCACGAGTGGTCCGGCCCGGAGGAGGGATCCCTGTGAGCACACAGGATCCGCTGCTGTGTCTCTGCTCCCGTGTCCCCGAGTCCGAAGTGGTGGCGGCCGTCGCAGCGGGAGCCTGCGATGTGGCGACGGTGAGCGTACTCACCGAGGCGGGCACCGGCTGCGGGGACTGCCTGGTCGACATCGAGGAGGTGCTGGCCGAGCGGCCGTCGGCGGCGACGCACCGCACCGCGTCCGCCTGCTGAGACGGAACTTGACCAGCGGGCACGGATGCGGAAAGTATTCCTAGTAATCCGATAGGGATCGTAGGCAAGGAGGGAGGCGGCCCGTGCAACCGCTCGATCTGCCGTGGTCCGCTCCGGCGGCGTGCTCCGTCCCGGAGTCGCCGCGCTCGGCGGCCCCCTCCCCCTCCTGCGGATCCGGCGTGGGCGCGCTGCTCGTCGCCCGTCGGCACATCGACCTCTGCCACTGCGCCAGCGCCTGCTGTCGGCGCTGACGCCGTCCCTTTGCGCGTCGCGCCGTGGTTTCGGCGTGCCCGAACGGCCTGCCCTTCGCGTGCTCCGCGCTCCGCTCCACGCCCCGCTCCCCCCTCTGCTCCACGCTCTGTGAGGTCCTCGCCCCGTCATGTCCACACTCACCTTCCACTGGTTCCTGCCCACCACCGGCGACAGCCGCCATGTCGTCGGCGGCGGTCACGGCTCGCTTCCCGGCACCGCCGGGGGCGACCGTCCGGCGTCCGTGGAGTACCTGGGCCAGATCGCCCGCACCGCCGAACAGCTGGGCTTCGAGGGGGCGTTGACGCCCACCGGCGCATGGTGCGAGGACGCGTGGCTGACCACGGCGATGCTGACGCAGGTCACCGAGCGGCTGAAGTTCCTCGTCGCCTTCCGGCCCGGCCAGATCTCCCCCACGCTCTCCGCCCAGATGGCCGCCACCTATCAACGGCAGTCCCACGGACGCCTGTTGCTGAACGTGGTGACCGGCGGCGAGAGCTCCGAGCAGCGCGCCTACGGCGACTTCCTCGACAAGGACCAGCGGTACGCACGGACGGGCGAGTTCCTCGACATCGTGCACCGCCTGTGGGACGGGCAGACGGTCGACCACCACGGCGACCATCTTCGCGTCGAGGGCGCCCGCCTGAACCGGCTGCCCGACCCGGTGCCCAGTGTCTACTTCGGCGGCTCCTCCCCCGCGGCCCTCGACGTCGCCGCCCGGCACACGGACACGTACCTGACCTGGGGCGAGCCGCCGCAGGCCGTCGCCGAGAAGATCGCCGAGGTCCGCAGGCGCGCCGAACTCTTCGGCCGCGCCGTCCGGTTCGGCATCCGGCTGCACGTCATCGCCCGCGACACCGCCGAGCAGGCATGGGCGGAGGCCGAGCGGCTGCTGCAGGGCATGGACCCCGAGCGCGTCGCCGCCGTCCAGCGCGGCCTCGCGACCTCCGAGTCCGAGGGTCAGAAGCGGATGCGCGCGCTGCACGCCAGCGGCACCAGCTCCGACCTGGAGATCTACCCCAACCTGTGGGCCGGCGTCGGCCTGGTGCGCGGCGGCGCCGGCACCGCCCTGGTCGGCAGCCACACCGAGGTCGCCGACCGCATCGAGGAGTACCACCAGCTGGGAATCGACGAGTTCGTCCTCTCGGGTGTGCCGCACCTGGAGGAGGCGTACTGGTTCGGCGAGGGCGTCCTGCCGCTGCTGGAGCGCCGCGGACTGTGGCGCCACCCGGCCGCACCGGCGCCCGTCGAGCCCGGCACCGTCGCGTTCGCGGGCGTGTGAGCACCGCCATGAACACAGACACGGACATAGACACAGGCACGGACACCGGCGCTACGACCGGACGCAAGCTGCGGACCGTCGTCCTCTCCAGCCTGCTGGGCACCACCGTCGAGTGGTACGACTTCTTCCTCTACAGCACGGCGGCGAGCCTCGTCTTCGGGAAGCTGTTCTTCCCGGAGACGAACGGCACCGTCGGCACCATGCTCGCTTTCGCCACGTTCGCGGTGGGCTTCCTCGCCCGTCCGATCGGTGGCCTGCTCTTCGGGCACATCGGCGACCGTGTGGGCCGCAAGCGCACCCTCGCGTTCACCATGGGCCTGATGGGCATCTCGACCGCGCTGATCGGCCTCCTGCCCACCTACGAACAGGTGGGCGCGCTCGCCCCCGTACTGCTGCTGGTCCTGCGCGTCGCGCAAGGCGTGGCGCTCGGCGGCGAGTGGGCCGGAGCCGTTCTGCTGGCCGTGGAGCACGGTCCGGAGGGGCGCAAGGGCCGGTTCGGCAGCTACCCGCAGATCGGCCTGGCGCTCGGACTCGCCCTCGGCACGGGCGTGTTCGCGCTCCTGAGCAACGTACTGAGCGACGAGGCGTTCCTCGGCTACGGGTGGCGGGTCGCGTTCCTGGCCAGCCTCGTCCTGGTGGCGGTCGGGCTGACCGTACGGCTGAAGATCGACGAGACGCCCGCCTTCCGCGCCGTGCTCGGCCGGACGACGGGGCCCCGGGCCGTACCCCTGGTGGAGGTGGTGCGCGAGCGGCTGACGCGCCGTCACCTGTTGCTCGGCATGGTGGCCCGCTGGGGTGAAGGCGTGGCCTTCAACACCTGGGGGGTCTTCGCGCTGACGTACGCGACCGGGACGCTGCATCTGCCGCGCACCTCAGTGCTGTTGACGGTCACCGGCGCGTCACTGGTGATGGCGGCGCTCGTCCCGGTGTCGGGGCGGCTGGTGGACCGGTTCGGCGCACGGCGCACCTATCTGACGGGCATGGCCGCGTTCGGGGTGTCGGTCTTCCCCGCCTTCCTGCTGTTCCAGACCGGCGGCATGCTGGGCTTCGCCGTGGCGCTCGTGCTCGCCCTGGGCATCGTGCACGCCTGCTTCTACGGGGCGCAGGGCACCCTGTTCGCCGCGCTGTTCCCGGTGCACGTGCGCTATACGGGGATGTCGGCCGTCTACCAGGTGTCCGGCATCTTCGCGTCCGGCATCACACCGCTGCTGGTGACCGCCTTCCTCGCGCTCGGATCCGGCACCCCGTGGCTGGCGTGCGGGTACCTCGTCCTCTCCGCGGCGGGCAGCGTCTGGGCCACCTCCCGGCTCCGCGAGCAGGACCTCTTCGTACGCACCGGCCGGACCACCGACGCCGCGCCGGACGCGCGTACCGGAGAGCCTGTCCCCGCATAGACACGACCGGACAGGGCCCCGGAACTCCTTGAGCGAACTTGAGCAAGCTTGAGCGGAGGGCGCCTGGCCAGTCGCCCTCCGCTCAACGATTACCGGTCCATCAGCCGGCGCACTCCCGTACCCAATGGACCTTCTTGACGGTGTAGTCATTGCCGCTGCTGCGCTGCCCGTTCTCCATGCAGAAGTTCACGGGCCCGTACCCATCGTCCCAGGTGATGACGACATCCTCGAGACCGTTCTCCTTGCCGTTGTTGTACAGCGAGGAGATGTGGTGGCGGTCCTTGTTGCTGTCGGCGAGCGCGGTTTGAGCAGTGGCGGACAGTCCGCCAAGAGCCATGACCCCGATTGCTCCAGCGCTGACGAACGTTTTGGCAATGGCCGATCGAGGCGGCAGGCGGGTCGATGCTGTTGGTGGGAGCCGCTGGCGGCACACCCCACCCCAGAAGAATGTCGCAGTCATACGCATGACTGCGACACTTTTCCGAGCAGGCACTGTGCCACGGACACCACCCGATGGTTTACACCTGCCCGCCGACGGCGAGGACCAGCTTGCCGGTGGTGGAGCCGGATTCGATGCGGCGGTGTGCCTCCGCGGCCTGCTCCAATGGGAGAGCTTCGACCTTGACCCGCATCCGGCCTTCGGCCGCTGCGGCGACGGCGCGGCGCAGCGCCTTCCCCGCCTCGGTGGGGAAGGCCGCGGAGAACGCGGCCAGGTTGAAGCCGGAGACGGTCTTGTTGGTGAACCACAGCTCGTTGGCCGAGACTCCGAGGTCCTCGGCGCCCGAGGCGTTGCCCATCACGACCAGGCGCCCCATCGGGGCCAGCAGGTCCAGGCCGGCCCGGCGGGCGGGGCCGCCCACCATGTCGACCACGATGTCGAATTCGCCGGCCCCGGCGAGCTGGTCACGCAGGATCACCTCGTCGTAACCGAAGGCTTTGGCGGGTTCGATCTTGGCGGCGCTGCCCACTGTCCCGACCACCCGCCCCGCGCCCAGCAGCCGGGCCGCCTGACCGAGCTGGCTCCCGACGCCGCCGGCCGCGGCGTGCACCAGCACGCGTTCGCCCGGTTCGATGCGGGCCACCCGGTCGAGCACCAGGAACGCGGTGGTGCTGTTGGACGGAAGCGCCGCAGCCGTCTCCAGACTCAGGTCGTGGCCGTCGAGCGGTGCGACCAACTGCGCCGAGGTGACGACCACTTCGGCGTAACCGCCACCGTCGACGATGGTCAGGGCGGCGACCGGCTGGCCCACCCTCAGTCCCTCGACGCCCGGACCGAGAGCCCGGATCCGCCCGGAGACCTCGATGCCCGGCACGAAGGGCAGCGGAACGTCCACGACGCCCTGCCGGTAGAGGACCTCCGCGAAGTTGGCGCCCGCGTACGCCACGTCGATGGCGACCTGGCCCGGACCGGGCTCGGGAACCTTCACCTCAGCGAGGCGCAGGACGTCGGCCGAGCCGAACGCGGGGATGGTGACTGCCTTCATGTGCGTGCTGTTGTGCGTCATGGGGCTCAGCCTGCTCGAACCCGCTCGGGTTCGGGCAGTGTCGGCTCATCCTGGGCCTGTCACCACCAGCCTGCGGAACGAGCGCCAGCGACCGACCCTTGCCGCCGACAGGTACGTCACGGCCGTCAGTCCGCCGTCTTGGGCTGCCAGTCGGAGGCCCACGCGTCGAGCTGGACGAGATGTTCGAGAAGGGCCCTGCCCTGGCTGGTGAGCAGGTAGCCCTCGCCGGCGTGCTCGACGAGGTCGGCCTGCCCCAGCTCACGAAGCCTGCCCGCCAGGACGCTTGACGAGACGCCGTCGCAGCGCTGCTGGAGCCGGCGGAAGGTCGGAGGCGAGTCGCCCCGGAGCTCCCACAGGACCCTCAGTGCCCAGCGTCGGCCCAAGAGGTCCAGGAGCGCCATGATCGGGCGCCCCGTCTGTGAGCCGCGGACCTGCCGGCCCGGGAGTGGTGTCGATCGCGTCATCTGCTTCCCTTTCCGAAGCGCCAAGGATAGCGTGCCGCCATGCCTCTGAAATCGAAGCAGCCGCGAATCGAACCGCTCTCGCCGCCGTACGACGAGGAAGCCGGCGAGGCCCTTGAGCTCCTCGGGCACTCCCCCATCCAGCTGTTCCGCGTGTGGGCCCGCCGGCCCGAACTCGCCCGCTCCATCGCGGGCTGGGGAAGCTACTACCTCTCCCGGCGCTCCGCCCTCACGCTGCGCCAGCGCGAGCTGGTCATCGACCGGACCACCGCTCTGTGCGGCGCCGACTACGAGTGGGCCGTGCACATCGCGAGCTTCGCCAGGAAGGCGGAACTCGACGCCGCACAGCTCACGTCCCTCGCGAACGGAGGGCCGGCGGACGGCTGCTGGGACACCACTGACCGCGCCGTCCTCGAAGCAGTCGACGAGCTTCACACCACCTTCGACCTCTCCGACGACGCCTGGACCGACCTGGTCACGGCCACCGACGAAGACGCCGCACTCGACCTGGTCCTGATCTGCGGCTGGTACCACGCCATCTCGTTCGCGGTCAGGGCACTCCGCCTGCCCCTTGAGCCCGACACCGAGCCGATCGCCGCGCACTGATCACCGGCGTCGCGACCCTGCGGACAATCCCGGATGCTGCGATCGGTTTCCGGCTGACCGATCCGCCGGCGAGCGGCCCGCAGCTCAGCGGACTCGCTCGACGGCGTTCCCGGTCGACGTCCTGTCAGGGCGGTCTGCCGATCGAGGAGTCGTCGTTCAACCAGGCGTCGCAGACGGTCGGTCAGGATGTTTCGCGCGATTTCGGTGCCGTGCTGGAAGTCGGTGAACGCTCGCGGTCCGGCGCTCAGAGCACCGGCCGCGTCGCAGCGGTGTCGTACGCCCAGGGACGCAGCGTCTCCAGTGCCTTGCCGACGCGGAAGACGGCGGCGTCGTCGTAGGTGTGTCCGATGATCTGGGCCCCGATGGGCAGGCCGGTTCCCTGGGCGTGGATGCCGGTCGGGACGCTCAGCACCGGACAGCGGTTGGCGATGTTGAACGGCACGGTCAGGGCGAGGTCGTAGAGGACTTCGCCGGGGGTGTGGCCCTGGTAGGAGTACGGCTCGGTGAGCCAGGAGTCGGCGCCCCAGCCGGGGACGGCGGTGGTGGGCGCCAGAAGGGCGGTGCAGCCGGCCATGGACTCGGCGAGTTCGCGCTGCATCCGGGTCTCGATCCGCAGGCCGTCCAGGAAGGTCGGGACGTCGGGCCCGGACACGGCGGTGACGAAGTCCTGCACGTACGGGGTGAGGTCGTCGTGGTGTGCGGCGTCCGTTTCGGCGAGGAGTTGCCCGAAGATCTGCTTGAAGTGGGCATGGGCGGCGGCCCTGGTCTCCGCGCGTTTCCAGGGCAGTTCGATCTCGACGATCTCGGCGCCCGCCTCGGCCAGTGCGGCGGCACTCGCCCGCACGGCGGCCTCGACCTCGGGGTGGACGTCGTAGTCGCCGAGGGTGACCGAGAGCCCGATCCGGGTGCCCTTCAATGACTCGAAGGCGTAGGGGAGTTCGAGCTTGGGGCGCAGGGAGGTGTGGTCGCGCGGGTCGGGTCCTGCGAGGACGTTCTGGAAGGTGATGGTGTCGTCGACCGAGCGGGCCATGGGCCCGTCTCCGCGGTAGAAGTCGGCGGACAGCGGGGCCACGCCGGGGACCCGACCGTAGGGCGCCTTGAAGCCGACGACGCCATTGAGGGCGGCGGGCATCCGCGTCGAGCCGCCGATGTCCGAGCCGGAGGCCAGCGTGGTGGTGCCGGCGGCGAGCGCCGCCCCGGACCCGCCGGAGGAACCGCCGGGTGAGAAGGCCCGGTTCCACGGGTTGCGGGTGGTGCCCCACAGCTTGGTGACGGTGTGGCCGTGGGCGGAGAACTCGGGGGTGGCGGTGCGGGCGTGGATGATGCCGCCGGCCTGCTGAATGCGTTCGATGACGGGGGCGGTGAAGTCGGCGATCTGGCCCTGCCGGGCGAGGGAGCCCTCCGTGAGGCTGCGCCCCTCGATGGCGTGCTTCTCCTTGGTCGCGACCGGGATGCCCTCCAGCGGGCGCGGCGCGCCGCCGCCCTTGCCGAGGAACCGGGCCTCGGCCTCGCGGGCCTGCGCACGGGCCTCGTCGCGCAACTGCTCGGTGAAGGCGTTGACGGCCCCTTCTGCTCGTTCGGCGCGGGTGGCGACGGCTTCGAGAAGTTCGACGGGAGACAGCTCGCGCTTCTCGAACAGGGCGCGGGCCTCGGTGGCGGTGAGGTAGGCGAGGTCGTCGGTGGCCGTGGAGGTGTTCTCACTCATCGGGCGTTGGTTCCTTCCGGAGCGGGGGAAAGGACTTCAGCGGGCACGTCCTGCGGTCCGCGGCCGCGCTGGACCGCGCAGCCGATGCCGAGGATGACAAGGTTGACGGCGAGGCCGATGAGGCCTTCGTTGAAGCCGCCGGTGTCGACGGGAGCGAAGGTGATCGCGGCGACGACGGCGACGCCCGCGAGCATCGCACCGAGCACCCAACTGCCGTCGCACGGCCGCTGTTTGAGCAACCCCAGGAGGTTGCCGGGTGCGAGTTGGACGAGTCCGGAGAAGGTCAGCAGGAGCAGGTCGGCCAGGGCGTCCGGGCGCAGCACGGCGAGCAGCAGGGTGGCCGCGCAGATCACGGTGGCGGTCAGGTGGTTGACGGCGAGGCTGCCCTTGGCGGTGCGCGCCGGGATCAGGTTCTTCGCGACGAGCGAGGACAGCGAGAGGATCATGGCTGCCGAGGGCACCATGGCGGTGGCGATGCCGCCGACGACGACCACGCCGAGCAGCCAGTCCGGCAGGGCACGGCCGGCCATCTCCAGGAGCACGGTGTTGCCGTCGGCGCCGCCGTCGAGTCGGATCAGGGCGACGAATCCGACCACCATCGGCAGCACCAGCGCGACGGTGAACAGCGGCAGCATGGCGGAGTTGTGGCGCAGGATGCGCGGCGAGCCTGCGGCGAACATGCTGGGCCACACATACGGCAGGGTGGCGCAGCCGGAGCCGATCGCGGAACAGAGCACGGCCGTGATGAACCAGGTCTGGTTCTCGGGTCCCGCATGGATGGTGAGGAGCTCGGGGGCGGCCTCCCGTACGGAGGTGAACAAGCCGCCAGGGCCGCCGAGTTCGTGCGCCGGGACGAGGATCGCCAGGGCCAGCAGCACGGTGAGCATCAGGCCGTCCTTGACGTAGGCGACGCGGGCGATACCGCGCAGCCCGGCCCACAGGACGAACGCGAGCACCAGGCAGACGGCGAAGACCATGGCGCCGGTGCCGGAGGTGCGCCCGTCGCTGGCGATCTCGACCAGCAGGCCGAGGCCCGTGATCTGGAGCTGGAGGTACGGGAGTTGGAAGATTATGCCGACGACCGCGGCCGTCTTGCCGAGGCCACGGCTGGCGAAGCGGTCGCCCAGGAAGTCGGCGTTGGTCAGGTGGCCGCGGCTGCGGCCGATCCGCCAGATGGCGGGGGCCGTGAAGAACACGACGACGTAGCCGACGACCAGGTAGACCGGGACGTACAGCGCGGCGACTCCGGCGCTGAAGACCAGGGCGCCGAGGCCCAGGAAGCTGAAGGTCGTGAAGATCTCGCCGGCCTGCAGGAACCACATCGTCAGGGTGGACATCCGACCCCCGCCGGAGGCCCATTCGCCGAGGTCCTTGGCGGGTGCCCTGCGGCCCAGGAAGCCGACGGCGGCGAGCGCCGCGATGCCGACGAAGACCACGATCAGTAGTGTCACGACTGCTCCTCCCCGGTTGCTCCGGCTTTCGCCACGGTGGCCTCGTAAGCGGTGACCTCCGCCAGGGCCGCTTCGTCGCGGGCGGTGAAGTACGGCATGGCGGCGAGCATCGCGGGCACGGAGAGCAGCGACCAGACCACCACCCACACCCCGATGCGCGGCATGCCCAGCCACAGTTCGGCCGTGTTGACGAACGGGAGCACACTGCTGAAGCAGAGGGCGAGAGCGGGGATCACGGGCAGCCAGGGCCGCCACCGCTCCTGCCCGCGCGGCACGTCCGGCCTCTTCGTTGCTCCGAGCGCTCCGGCGGCGCTCACAGTGCGGGCCGGTTCAGCGCGGTGTACGTCCAGGGGCGCAGTGCCTCGACGGCCTTGCCCACGCGGAAGACCGCGGCGTCGTCGCAGGTGTGGCCGACGATCTGGACGCCGATGGGCAGGCCGCTTCCGGCGGCGAAGGAGCCGGTGGGGACGGTGAGCACCGGGCAGCGGTTGTTGATGTTGAAGGGGATGGTCATGCCGAGCCGGGTGAGGACGTCACGGGGGCGGGAGTCGGCGTCGTACGCGTAGGGCTGGGTGAGTTCGTCGCCCGCGGGCCAGCCGGGGACCGCGGTGACCGGGGCGAGCAGGGCGTCGAAGCCGGCCATGGTCTCGGCGAGCTCGCGCTGCATCCGGGTCTCGATCCGCAGACCGTCCAGGAACGGGAGGCGGTTGGCCTCGCGCAGCGGCTCGGAGAGGAAGTGGGTGTAGGGGTTGAGGAGTTCGCCGTGCTCGTCGAGGGTCTCGATGACGGTGGCGCCGAAGATCTGGCCGATGTGCGCCATCTCGGCCAGCACGATCTCGTCCGTCGTCCACGGCAGTTCGACCTCGACGACCTCAGCTCCCGCATCGGCCAGCAGCTGGGCTGTCGCCCGCACCGCCGTCTCCACCTCGGGGTGCACCTCGAAGTCGCCGAGGCGCACGCACATCGCGATGCGGGCGCCGTTCACCTCCTCATAGGCGTAGGGAAGTTCGAGCTTGGGGCGCAGGGAGGTGTGGTCGCGCGGGTCGGGTCCCGCGAGGACGTTCTGGAAGGTGATGGTGTCGTCGACCGAGCGGGCCATGGGTCCGTCGCCGCGGTAGAAGTCGGCGGACAGCGGGGCCACGCCGGGGACCCGGCCATAGGGCGCCTTGAAGCCGACGACGTTGTTGAACGAGGCCGGGATGCGGGTGGAGCCGCCGATGTCGGAGGCGGAGGCGAGGGTGGCGGTGCCGGCCGCGAGGGCGGCGCCGGAGCCACCCGAGGAACCGCCTGGAGTGAAGTCCGGATTCCACGGGTTGCGGGTGGTGCCCCACAGTCGCGAGTGGGTGTACGTCGCGATGGAGAACTCGGGGGTGGTGGTGCGGGCGTGGATGATGCCGCCGGCCTGCTGGATGCGTTCGGTGACCGGCGCGGTCTCGGTGGCGATGCGGCCCTTGAAGGCGAGTGAGCCCTCGGTCATCTCCTCCCCCGCCAGCGCGTGCTTCTCCTTGGTCGCGACCGGGATGCCCTCCAGCGGGCGCGGCGCGCCGCCGCCCTTGCCGAGGAACCGGGCCTCGGACTCGCGGGCCTGCGCACGGGCCTCGTCGTAGCGGCGGTGGGAGAAGGCGTTGAGGGTGGGTTCCACGCGCTCGGCGCGGTCGATGACGGCTTCGAGCAGCTCGACCGGCGACACCTCCCGCTTTTCGAACAAGGCGTGTGCCTCGGTGGCGGTGAGGTAGGCGAGGTCGTCGGTGGTGCGGTGGATGGTGCCGGAATCGGTCATGCCAGTGCGGTCCTTCCGGTGTTCCATGCCGGGTCCGCGGTGCCACTCGGGGAGGAGGGCTAGGGTGACCGCGCGCGGAGGGGTGGGAAGTCCCGAGACGGCGGCGGACCCTGACTGCGCGTGTGTCGGGAGTCTTTCTCCCCTGAGATCTGGATCACAGCGGCATAGTGTCGAGTACAGGGTCCTGATCTGCGGCGACATGCCGGATGCGAACACACCTGGGCCCCATCACGACGCTCGTTGATGCCGCCACCGGATTGTCGGTCCAACTCGCTGAAATACGAGGCACATTGACGGAACCTCACTGCCGAAGGTTTCCCCACCGGGGACCACGCAATGTGTCGTGCGGCGAAGGACGACACATGACACCCTGCCTCGTTCCCCGCGCCACCCCGTACGGCATACCCTGCCGATCTCCAGCCACCGAGTACGCACACACCCAGCGCGCCCAACTGCCCAGGAGGCACTCCGCACATGGCTGACACCGAACTCCGCACCCCCTCCGGCAAGCCGCGCGCCCGCGCGCTCGGCATCCCGTTCGACGGGCAGCCCGGCCCCGCCAACGCGATCACCGACGTCCCCGGAGTTCGGGTCGGCACGGTCACACTCATCGAGGGCGACGGGCCGCTGGAGGTCGGCGCTGGACCGGTGCGTACCGGAGTGACGGCGATCCTGCCGCGCGGCCAGGAGGGTGTCGGCACGCCCGTCGCCGCCGGCTACCACTCCCTCAACGGGAACGGCGAACTCACCGGTATGCACTGGGTGGCGGAGGCCGGCCAGTTCTCCACCCCCGTACTCCTCACCAATACGCACGCCGTGGGCGCCTGCCACCGCGGGGCCATCGACTGGATGGTCACCCACAAGCCGGAACTGCGCTCGGGCTGGCTGCTGCCGGTCGTCGGCGAGACGTACGACGGATACCTCAATGACATCGCGGGCTCGCACATCACGCCCGAGCACGCGGTCACGGCGATCGACAGCGCCCAGGACGGGCCGATCGAGGAGGGTTCGGTCGGCGGCGGAACCGGCATGAACTGCTACGCCTTCAAGGGCGGCAACGGAACGGCGTCGAGGCGCGTCGCGTACGGCGAACGGGAGTACACCCTCGGCGCGTTCGTGCAGGCCAACTTCGGCATCCGGCACGAGTTGACCATCGCGGGCCGCAAGGTCGGGCGCGAACTGGGCGCCGACAACCCCATGGAGACCTCCCGCGCCGCCAACGCGGCCGCCACGCCCACCGGAACCACCCCGCCGCCCGCCGGTTCGGGCTCGGTCATCGTCATCATCGCCACGGACGCCCCGCTCCTGCCCGGCCAGTGCACCGCACTCGCCCGCCGCGTCCCACTGGGCCTGGCCCGCACCGGCACCACGGGGTCGCACTTCTCCGGAGACATCTTCCTGGCCTTCTCCACCGCCAACGAAGGTGCCTTGCGCAGCGCCTTCCCGGCCGGAGCTCCCAGCAGCGACGAATTCGACACACTGCGCTCGATCCCGGCAGGCCGGATCAACCCCTTCTACGACGCCGTGGTCGAAGCGGTCGAGGAGGCCGTCGTCAACGCGCTCGTGGCGAACGAGGAAATGACCGGCCGGGACGGTCACCGCACACCCGCCCTGCCACACGAGGAGCTGGTCCACACTCTGCGCGACCAAGCCGTCGCCTCGGCCCGCACCGTGTAACTGTCCGACGTCACAGACCACTTCGCTCGCCCGTTCCGGTACACGGCGCTGACCACCCGTCGCCCGATCGTCCCCCAGGAGGAACCCGTGTCCGGCATCGAGCACGACAGCTGTCCCTGACTGTGCTCGCCCTGGCGGCCATGTACTACGCCCTGGTCCTACGACGACGCGGCGGCTGGCGGCTGACCGGCCCGGACACCGAATCCCCTGCCACCTAGAACGCCCTGATCGCACCACACCGCTCCTACTTGGTGGTGTGCGTCGGGTAGACCTCGACGTCGGTGTAGGCGCCCTTGATGTCTCCGGCGCCCGCGGGCCA
>NZ_JAOZYC010000131.1:0-89277 GCF_035798155.1 Streptomyces endophyticus
CAGGGCGCGCCCGGCCTCGGCCGCGGCCAGCGCCCCTGCGTGGTCCCCGGCCCCGGCCCGCTCCGCGCACACGGCGGCGTACCGCAGCAGCGCGGAGCTGTCGACCTGGTCCTCGGTGAGGCCGAGCCGGTAGCCGGTCGGCGTGCTCGCGATGACGTCGGCGCCCAGCTGGGCCCGCGCCCGCGCGACGAGTACCTGCACCGCCTTGCCCGGGCGCTGCGGCAGGTCCTCCGGCCACAGCCCGGCCACGAGCCGCTCCGTGCTGCATCCGGTGCGCGGCTCGCTCGCGAGGAGGGCGAGCAGGCCGCGCAGCCGGGGCGCGGTCACCTCCTGCCCGCGGTGGGCGACGCGGGGCAGCAGGGTCAGGTCGGGGCTCATCCGTGCAGGTTAGCCAAGGGCGTGCTGCGCGTCGGCAGGGGCGGGGCTCGTGGGCCGGGGCCGGCGGGCGAGCAGTTGGGCGCCCACCGCCAGCACGCAGAGCACGGCGGCGATCGCCCAGATGGACACGTATGCGGTGAGCGTCGGGGTGCCCGTGCCCGCCAGGACCAAGGAACCGAGGACGACGCCGAACACGGCACCGCCGACGCTGCCGCCGAGTGTCTTGAAGTTGTTGTACACGGCGGTGGCACTCGCCGTACGGTCCGCCGCGCTGCTCTCCACGATCACGGTGGGCAGTCCGCCGAGCGCGAGGCCGACGCCGAAGCCCACCAGGGCGTTGGCGACGGTGAACGGGACCAGGCCCGTGTGCAGCGCGATCAGCCCGCCGTATCCGCAGGTGAGCAGCGTGAACGCGAGCAGGAGGAGGCGACGGTAGCCGATGCGTCCCGCGAGGTTCGCGCACAGAGAGGAGCCGAGGAACGCCATGAGGTGCGGAATGACGCCGCACAGGCTGATCTGCCAGGCCGCGAGGCCGAACCCGTAGCCCGCCTCGTCGGGCGACGTGGCCATGAAGCTGACCGCCACGGTCTGTCCGCCCAGCAGGACGGCACCGAGCACGAACCCGGAGGCGTAGTAGGGGGCGCTCGCCCGGCGGCCGAGGGCGCGCACGTCCACCAGGGCATCGGGGCTGCGGAGTTGGAGGCGGGTCCACATGTACAGCAGGGCCACCGCCAGGGCGAGACCGCCGAGTGTGGGCGCCGACGCCCAGCCCCAGGTGGAGCCGCGGGAGACCGTGCCGAGCAGCAGGACCAGGGCCACGGCCAGCAGGGCCGCCCCCGGCCAGTCCATCCGGCCGCTCGCCCGGGTGCGGGACTCGGGGATCGCCATGAACGACAGCGCGACGCACGCGACGGCCAGCGCGGCGAGGGCGAACAGGGTGGGGCGCAGTTCGCCGAGAAGCGCGAGCAGGGGGCCGGCCAGCGCGTGCCCGAGGACGGAGCCGAGGGTGAGCGCGCCGACCAGGAGGCCGACCGCCCGGCGTCCGCCGTCGACGCTGAGCCGGTCGCGCACCAGGCCGATCTCCAGCGGCAGCAGCGCGGCGAGCGGGCCCATCAGGGCGCGGCCGAGCAGCAGCACGGCGAGGTTGGGCGCGCAGGCCACGAGCAGGGTGCCGACGGCGATCGTGCCGAGCGCGATCCGGATCATGCGGCGGTGTCCGTACAGGTCGCCGAGGCGGCCGAGGGCCGGGACGCTGACGGCCGCGGCCAGATACTGCACCGAGGTGATCCACTGGGCCTGTCCCGTGCCGATGCCCTGCCAGTGCTGGATCTCGGGGACCAGGGGCACTGCGGCGCCCTGGAGGAAGCCGCTGATCAGCTCGAAGGCGATGAGCAGGCCGACCACGGCGCGCACATCGCCGCGCGCCGGGGGTGCGGTGGGCGCGCTCATGCGGCGGTTCCCCGTGCGAGGCGGCCCTCGGCGAGCGCAGCGAGCAGCGCGGCCTGGCGCGGCAGCACGCGGTCGTCGAAGACGGCGCGCGGCGAGTGGTTCACGGCCGCGCTCGCCGGGTCGGCGCCCTCGGGGGCGGCGCCGACGAGCAGCATCGCGCCGGGCACGCGCTGGAGGACGAAGGCGAAGTCCTCCGAGCCGTTGGCCGGCTTGGGCGACTCGTGGACCTGCTCGGCGCCGAACAGCTCGCGGGCGGTGTCGAGCGCGAAGGCGGTCTCGTCTGGCTCGTTGACGGTGACCGGGTACTGCACGGTGTACGTCACCTCGGCCTCGATGCCGTGCGCCTCCGCGATGCCGCGCACCAGTCGGGGCAGGCCCTCGACGAGGCGGGCGTGGACCGGCTCGGAGTAGCTGCGCACGGTGGCCTCGAACGTCGCGGTGTCGGGGATGACGTTCTGCTTCGTGCCCGCGTGGAAGGTGCCGACGGTGACGACGGCCGGGTCGAAGATGTCGAAGCGGCGGGTCACCCAGGTCTGGATCGCGGTGACGATCTCGCAGGCCACGGGTATCGGGTCCTTGGCGCCGTGCGGGGTCGAGCCGTGGCCGCCCCGGCCGCGCACGGTGACGCTCAGCACGTCGGAGGCGGAGGTGACGGTGCCGGCCCGGCTGGAGACCATGCCGCCGGGCAGCCGGTCGGCGGCGACGTGCAGCGCGTACGCCGCGTCGAGGGGTTTTCCGGCCGCGTCCAGGAGCCCTTCGTCGATCATCACGCGGGCGCCGCCGAAGCCCTCCTCGCCGGGCTGGAACATGAACACGACGTCACCGTTGAGGTGTTCGCGGCGTTCGGCCAACAGCCGTGCGGCGCCGACGAGTCCGGCGGTGTGCAGGTCGTGGCCGCAGGCGTGCATCGCTCCTGGCAGTTCGGAGGCGTAGTCGACGCCACTGTTCTCGGTGATGGGCAGGGCGTCCATGTCACCGCGCAGCAGGACCGCGCCGCCGGGCCTGCCGCCGCGCAGGACGGCGGTGACCGAGCTGAGGTCCTTGCCGGTGGTGATCTCCAGGGGCAGTCCGTCGAGGGCGGCGAGGACCTTTTCCTGGGTGCGGGGAAGGTGGAGGCCGATCTCGGGTTCGCGATGCAGGTCCCGGCGCAGCGCGACGAGTTCGGGGTGCAGGTCGTGGGCGCGCTCGGGGTACGAGGGTGCGGTGGTGTGCGGCATGCGGAAGAAACCTCCTGGTGGGGAGAGCACAGCGGAACGTTCGGTGGCGCCGTGGTGCCGCGCCCGTCAGCCCGGCATCAGCAGTTGCCGGGCGATCCCGTTCTTCTGGATCTCGGACGAGCCGGTGAGCACGCGGAACATGCGCAGCTTGCGGAAGATGGACTCGACCTCGGCGCCGCGCACGAGGCCCGCCTTGCCGTGGATCTGCACGGCCTCGTCGGCGATCCGGAAGGCGTTCTCGGCGACGAACAGCTTGCACATAAAGGCTTCCGTGCGCGGTTCCCTGCCCTCGTCGAGGTCGGCGAGCGCGTCGTACGTCATGCTGCGGGCCGCGTAGTACGAGGTGGCCATGTCGGCGAGCTTGTGCTGGATCGACTGGAGCGCGCCGAGCGGTGCGCCGAAGACCTGCCGGGTGCGGGCGAAGTCGACGGTGAGGGCGAGGGCGCGGCGGGCCTGGCCGAGGACGGTCGGGCAGTGCAGCAGCCGGTTGGTGGTGACGCGGCCGAGGCCGATGCGCAGTCCGTCGCCGACCTTTCCGAGCAACTGCCCTGCTTCCACACGGCAGTTGTCGAGCACGATGTCGCTCTCGATGTGCTCGCCGGACATCGGTGTCTCGCCGGGCAGCACCGTGCAGCCGGGGGAATCGAGGTCGACGAGGAACGCGGAGAACACCGGCTTGGCGTCCTCGGGCGCGTCCGGCTCGGGCGCCATCCGCGCGATGAGCACGGAGAAGTCGGCGAACGGCCCGGCGGAGGAGAACACCTTGTGTCCGGTGATCCGCCAGCCGTCCCCTTCGGGTGTGGCGAGGGTGCTCATGGCGCGTACGTCGGACCCGGCTTCGGTCTCGGTGAGCGAGAAGCAGCAGGCCCGCTCGCCACGGATGACCGGCTTCAGATACGTCTCGATCTGGTGGTCGGTGGCGTACTGGAGGATCGGCCCGGCGCGCAGCGGGCCGCCCATGTCGCCGAGGACGCTGTGCTGGAGGATCCGTCCGGAGGCGCCCACCTCCTCCTTCAGGGCGGCGAGTTCGGTGTACGTGAGGTCCTGGCCGCCGTGCTCCTTCGGCAGGTGGATGCCGTAGAAGCCGAGTTCGCGGCTGCGCCGCCAGACGGGTTCGAGCTGGGCGCGGGTGCAGCCGCTCTCCGGCGCGAGGCCCAACCCGGTCTCGTAGTCGGCGAGTTCGCCGTCGAGGAACTCGCGAAGGCGACCGACCAGGTCCTGGAGCCGCGGGTTGTCGTCGTACGTGGGGGTGAGGGTGAAGGTCATGGCGGTCTCCTGTCAGAGGACGCGGCGCTCGGCGCCGGTCCAGTGGCGCGCGCGGACGGCGCGGCGGTCGATCTTCCCGTTGCGGTTGACGGGCAGCGCGTCCACGAACTCCACGGACCGCGGCTTCTTCACGCGGGCGAGGCGTTCGGCGCAGAAGCCGACGATCTCGTCCTCGTCGACCTCGGCGCCGGGCCTGCGCACGACGACCGCCTTGACGGCCTCGCCCCACTTCTCGTCGGGGACTCCGACGACGCAGGCTTCCGCGAGCGCGGGGTGGGCGTACAGGACGGCCTCGACCTCGCTGCAGTACACGTTGTAGCCACCGGAGATGATCATGTCTTTCTTGCGGTCGACGATGAACAGGTAGCCGTCCTCGCGCAGATGGCCGAGGTCACCGGTGTGCACCCAGCCGTCCTTGAACGTCTCGGCGGACAGCTCGGGTTCGTGCCAGTACGCGGTGACGCAGTCCGGGCCGCGGGCGATCACCTCGCCGATGCTCCCGGCGGGCAGGGCGGTGCCCGCCTCGTCGACCACGCGTATCTCCGTGTCGAACACCGGCCGGCCGCAGGAGAGCAGCAGGTCGGGGTCGGTGGTGGTGCCGGCGAGGACGTCCTCGCGGGTGAGCACGGTGATGCCGCTGGTCGTCTCGACCTGCCCGTAGCCCTGCATGACGATCGGCCCGAACGCCGCGACGGCCTCGCGCAGCCGCTGCGGTGAGACGGGTGCGCCGCCGACGTGCAGGGAACGGAGGCTCGTCAGGTCGGCGGTGGCGGTCTTGGGGTGGGCGAGCAGCATCCCGAGCATGGTCGGGACCAGGAACGTCGCGGAGATCCGCTCGGCCTCGACGGTGGCGAGGAACAACTCGGCGTCCCAGCGCGGCAGGACGACGACGGTGGCGCCGGAGGCGAGCAGGGCGAGCAGCGGCATGCCGGGCGCGTGCGTGATGGGCCCTGCGGCGAGGTAGCACTCGGGCGCCGAGGGCGTGGAGTCCGAACTCATCATCCGTTTGCGCATGTTGGCGAGCCGGTTGCCGTGGGTCTGCACGGCGGCCTTCAGCTTTCCGGTGGAGCCGGAGGTGAAGTTGAGGACGGCGGCGTCGTGCTGGTCGACCTCGACGGCGACGACCTCCTCGCTTCCTTCGGCGAGCAACTCCCCGTAACCGAGCGCCTCTTGATTCCCGTAATCGACGAGAAGGCAGTCCACCGACGCGCGCTCCAGGGCGGCGCGGGCGGCTGCGATGCGCTCGCCGTCCACGAACAGGACGCGCACGTCGGCGTCGTCGAGGATGTGCGCGACCTCGTCGACGGAGAGCCGCGGACTGATCGGCACCCGCACGAGGCCGCTCTTGGACAGGGTCATCTCGGTCTCGACGGCCTGCGCGCAGTTGCCCGCGTACGTCGCGACCGCCTGTCCCGGGGCGAGTCCGCGCCCGATGAGCGCGGAGGCCAGGCGATTGGTGACCCGCTCCAGCTCCCCGTAGGTCAGCCGGCGTTCCCCGCAGATCAGGGCCTCGCGCTGCGGCCAGAAGGTACTGCTTCGAGTGATGTACGTGCCCAGGTTCAACGGACTGCTCCCACGCTCGACGGCTCAAATCATCATGGCGGCCAATAGTGGACAGAGTGTCTACAAACCTTCGGGGTGTCAATGATCCGGTGTACGCTTCCGGCACCGATCAGGGACCGACCTGGGACGCGAGAGGAGCCGGACATGCCGCCGGAAGCGGGCGATCGCCGAGTACGCCGCACCCGACGCCTGTTGCGCGACGCGCTGGTGTCGCTGTCCCTGGAGCGGGGCTACGCGACCGTGACCGTGGAGGACATCACGGAACGGGCCGACCTCGGCCGGGCCACCTTCTACAAGCACTACACGGACAAGGACGACCTGCTCGACCGCGTGGTGACCGACCTGCTCGACGAGTTGCAGGACCGACTGCGCCCGCTCGTCCAGGCCTCCGAGGTGGGCTTCACCGGCAAACCGGCGCTGGAGATCTTCCGGCACGCCGACGACGAGCGCGACGCCTACCGGATGATCCTGCGCGGCGAGGGCGACGGCCGGGCGCTGCGCCAGTTCACCCGGGCGCAGACGGAGGCGACGGCCGAGGTCTTCCGGGCACGCGCCGAGCACGAGGGCGTCACGCCCCGCATCAGCGTCGACGTCCTGGCCCGCGCCTGGGTCGGCGAACAACTCGCCGTACTGAGCTGGTGGTTGGAGGAGGACCCGCGCCCGATGCCGCCGGAGGATGCCACGCGCATGCTGCTCGACCTGTCACTGCGCGGCCGCTACTGGGCCAACGGCTTCGAGGGCGAACCACCGGTGCCGGACCCCGCGTGAGCGGGCCGGACCCGCTCTACGACTCCATACGGCGCCGCACGAAGACGGCGGCCGGCACGGCGCCGACCGTGCCCAGAGCGAGCCAGAACACCAGCCTGCCCACCGGCCCGTTGACCGTCCGCAGTTCCCCGTCGTCGTGCCGGCAGAACGAATCCGGCGGGAAGTAGCGCGAGACCGGGGTGCCGGCGCCATGACAAGGCGAGGTCTCCGGGAACAGGAACGGCTGCGCACGCTGCGAGAGCCACCAGCCGACGATCACCGTCAGCCACCCGGCGGCCAGGAACAACCACAGTAGCCAGGCCGGGACGTCCAAGCGGCGCCCGAGCACCCACAGGCCCAGCGACGGCCAGACGAACACACCGAGCAGCGCGGGCCACAACACCAGCAGCATGCGCCCAGTAGAGCACCCGTTCGCCGGCACGCCCAGCCCTGCCCGCCTCTCAGTGCACCGACTGCCCCTTCCCCAGCGCGATCACGCCCGCCTTCGACACGGTGTACAGCTCCGCGTCCCGGCTCGGGTTGACGCCGATGGTCGCGCCGACCGGGACCTCGACGTTCTTGTCGAGGACGGCGCCGCGCACCACCGCTCCCCTGCCGACCCGTACGTTGTCGTGCAGGACCGAGCCCTGGACGACCGCGCCGTCCTCGACCACGACGCCCGGTGAGAGCACGGAGCGGGTGACCTGGCCGCGGATGACGCAGCCGGGGCTGACGATCGACTCGGCCGCGATGCCGCCCGCGCAGAACTTGGCCGGCGGCAGCTGGCCCGGGTGCGTGTAGATCGGCCAGCGCCGGTTGTCGAGGTTGAAGACCGGGGTGTCCGAGATGAGGTCCATGTGGGCCTCGTAGTAGGCGTCGAGGGAGCCGACGTCGCGCCAGTAGCCGTGGTCGCGGTCCGTCTCCCCCGGCACGTGGTTGCCGTCGAAGTCGTAGAGCTGGGCGACGCCGCGCTCGGTGAGCATCGGCACGATCGAACCGCCCATGTCGTGCGCCGAGTCGGCGTCCTCGGCGTCGGTCTGGAGCGCGTCGACGAGGACCTTGGTGGTGAACAGGTAGTTGCCCATCGAAGCGAACACCTGGTTCGGGGTGCCGGGCAGCGGCGGCGGGTCGGTGGGCTTCTCCAGGAAGGCGTCGATGCGCGTGCCGTCGCGGGCCGGGGTGATGACCCCGAAGGACGAGGCCTCCTTGCGCGGCACCCGGATGCCCGCCACCGTGACGCCCGCGCCCGACTCGATGTGCTGGGCGAGCATCTGCCGCGGGTCCATCCGGTACACGTGGTCGGCGCCGAACACCGCGATGTAGTCGGGCTGTTCGTCGTGGACCAGGTTGAGGGACTGCAGGATCGCGTCGGCGCTGCCCGAGTACCAGCGCGGGCCGAGCCGCTGCTGGGCCGGGACCGGGGTGACGTAGTTGCCGAGCAGGCTCGACATCCGCCAGGTGGTCGTGACGTGCCGGTCCAGCGAGTGCGACTTGTACTGCGTCAGGACGCAGATGCGCAGGATGTCGCCGTTGACGAGGTTGGACAGGGCGAAGTCGACCAGGCGGTAGGTACCGCCGAAGGTCACCGCGGGCTTCGCCCGGTCCGCGGTGAGCGGCATCAGCCGCTTGCCCTCCCCACCTGCAAGTACGATCCCGAGCACCGAAGGTCCGCCGCGCATCCCAACCCCCCTGTGATTCACGTGCCGTTGAGGATCTCCTCGTACACGTCGACCGTGCGCCGGGCGATCGCGTCCCAGCCGAACTCCGCCGCCGCCCGCTCACGGCCCGCCTCGCCCATCGCCCGCGCCGCCCCGGGATCGGCGACGACCCGGTTCAGGGCCTCCGCGAGTCCCGCCTCGAAGCCCTCCGGGTCCGCGGCCGCGTACGGGACGAGCAGCCCCGTCTCGCCGTCCGCGACGACCTCGGGGATGCCGCCGACCTGTGAGGCGACGACCGCGGTGCCGCAGGCCATCGCCTCCAGGTTGACGATGCCGAGCGGTTCGTACACGGAGGGGCACACGAACACCGAGGCGTGCGTGAGCAGTTGGATGACCTCCGTGCGCGGCAGCATGGACGGGATCCAGCGCACCCCGTCGCGCGACGCCTTCAACTCGTCGACCAGCTCCCGGAATTCACGACCGATCTCCGGGGTGTCGGGCGCGCCCGCGCACAGGACGACCTGCACGTCCTTCGTCAACTGCTTCGCCGCGCGCAGCAGATGGGGCACGCCCTTCTGCCGCGTGATGCGGCCGACGAAGAGGATGTAGGGCCGCTGCGGGTCGATGTCGTAGCGGCGCAGCACGTCCGTGCCGGCGTCGGCGTGGTAGAGCGAGACGTCGATGCCGTTGTGCACGACGCGGACCTTCTTCGGCTCCAGGGCCGGATAGCAGGCGAGGATGTCCTTGCGCATCGCGTGCGACACGGCGATCACGCCGTCGGCGGCCTCGATCGCGGTCCGCTCCGCCCACGCCGACAGCGCGTAGCCGCCGCCGAGCTGCTCGGCCTTCCAGGGGCGCAGCGGCTCCAGGGAGTGGGCGGTCATCACGTGCGGAATCCCGAGGTGCAGCGCCGCCAGGTGCCCGGCCAGGTTCGTGTACCAGGTGTGGGAGTGGGCGATCTCGCGGCCTTCCAGGGCCGCGGCGATGGCCAGGTCCACGGAGAGCGTGCGCAGCGCGTCGTTCGCCCCGTCGAGCGCGGGCCAGGCCCGGTGCCGGCGCACGCCGTCGGCCGTTCCCTCGCCCCACGTGTGCACCTCGAGGTCGACGAGGGGGCGCAGCTCGCGCGCGAGGAACTCCACGTGCACTCCGGCACCGCCGTAGACATCCGGCGGGTACTCCCTGGTCAGCAGTCCCACACGCACGCGCGACTCCCGTGGTCGTCGATCGGCGACACTCGCTCTGGATCGCTGTGTTCGAAAGCGCACCTCATGGTCACCCATGGAGGGGCCCGTGCGGAAGAGCGCGGACGGCAACTGGGCCCGAGTCTCCCGCCGGTCCCTGGGGCACCCGCCCTGGGGATGAATCAGGATGCGGCCTACTCCAACGGGAGTAGGACCCAATGCGTGCTCAGGTCGGACGACACGGAGGGGCGAAAAGAGCCATCGTGGAGGGTATGAGAAGCGATCGTGCGCCACGCCGCACCCCCAGGGGCGCCACATGAGCGACCTGGTGCTTTCCGTGCTGCTCTCGCTCGTCTCCGCCGTCGCGTACGCGGGCGGGGCGATCGTGCAGGAGCGCGTGGCCGCGTCGTCGCCCAAGGCGGCGTACGCCCCGCTGCGCCGGCCCGCGTGGTGGGGCGCCGGCTGCCTGAACGGGCTGGGCGCGCTGCTGCACGTCGCGGCGCTCGCCTTCGGCCCGCTCAGCGTCGTACAGCCGCTGGGCGCCCTCACGATCGTGCTCGCGCTGCCGATGTCGGCGCTCCTCGTGGGCCGCAGGGCCGGGGCGACGGCCTGGCGCGGCGCGATCATGGCGACGGTCGGGCTCGCGGGGCTGCTCTCGCTGACCGGGTCCACGACCGAGCAGTCGCTGGACGGGGCGCAGCGCCTGGTCGTCGGTCTGATCACGGCGGGCGGCGTGCTGGCCCTGATGTCGACGGCCCGCGTGGCGCACCGGCACCCCGTGGTGCGCGCGGTGCTGCTCGCGGTGGCGGCCGGTGGCGCGTTCGGCATGGCGTCGGTGTTCACGAAGTCCGTGACCGAGAACTGGACCGGGCAGCCGCTGGAACAGCTCGCCACGCTCCTGTCGATCGCGGGCCTGGCCGTGACCGGGATGCTGCTGTCGCAGGCCTCCTACCGGGGCGCCGGGCTCGCCGCGCCCCTGGCGACCGCGACGGTCGTGAACCCGGTGGTCGCTGCCACGATCGGCATCACCATGTTCGGCGAATCGTTCCGGTACGGCACGATCGGCACGATGCTCGCGCTCGGCTGCGGCGTCGTGGCGGCGGGCGGCCTGATCCTGCTGACGACGGAGCGCATCGGGCGCGGCCGCCGGGCGGCCACGGTCGCGGGCGCCTCGGTCGTCGCGCACGGGGTGTCACCGGCGATCCCGCCGGTGGTGCCGGACAGCCCGGCCGGGCTCGACTCCGTGCCGCTGCCGCCGCGCGCGCCGAAGTCCCGGCAGGAGCCGCCGTGCGGGGGCTGGACGGCCGAGGACATCCGATCCTGACCCGAGGCCTCTGGGGCGTCTTTCGAGACACGCCCCAGCCGCTCAGATTCTGACGCCGCGGGCCCGCAGATACGCCAGCGGGTCCACGTCACTGCCGAAACCGGGCCCCGTCCGCACCTCGAAGTGCAGATGCGGGCCCGTGCTGTTGCCCGTGGAGCCGGAGCGGGCGATGCGCTGGCCCGCCACCACGCGCTGACCGCTCTTCACGCTCAGCGCCGACAGGTGTCCGTACTGGCTGTACTTTCCGTCAGCATGCCGGATCACCACTTCGTAGCCGTACGAGCCGCCCCAGCCGGCCGAGACGACGTGCCCGGCGGCGACGGCCTTCACGGACGTCCCGGTGGGCACCGCGAAGTCGACGCCCGTGTGGTACCCCTTCGACCAGGAGGATCCGGCGGCGCGGTAGGGGGTGCCGAGGGACGCGGCGACGGGGGCGGCGACGTGGTGCGTGGTGGCCTTCGCCGTGTCGGACTTCTTGGTGGCGGGCTTCTCGGCGGCGGGCTTCTCGGCGGCGGGCTTCGGGGCCTTCTTCGCGGGCTGCGCCTGCGTCTTGCCCTTCCCCGGCATCGCGAGGCGCTGCCCGGGGGTGATCAGGTCGGGGTCGGCGCCGATCGTGGCGCGGTTCGCCGCGTACAGTGCCCGCCAACCGCCCTTCACGGACCGCTCGGCGGCGATGCCGGAGAGGCTGTCCCCGCTGATGACGCGGTACATCTGGGCGCGTCCCGCCCGGGACTGCGGTGTCGCCTGCGGCCGCACGTCCGGCGTCGAGGTCGAGGTCGCGCGGGTGAGGCCCGCGCGCTGCGAGCACACCGGCCAGGCGCCGGGCCCCTGCCCCTTGAGCACCTTCTCCGCCACGGCGATCTGTTGGTCCCTGTCGGCGAGGTCGGCGCGCGGCGCGTAGGCGGTGCCGCCGTACGCGGCCCAGGTGGAGCGGGTGAACTGGAGCCCGCCGAAGAACCCGTTGCCGGTGTTGATGCTCCAGTTCCCGGAGGACTCGCACGCGGCGACCTTGTTCCACGTGTGCACGTCCGCGGCCTGTGCCGTGCCCGCGCCGATGATCGGGATGGCCATGCCCACGCCGCCCACGGTCACGCTGAGCGATGCCCGGTTCACCCGGCTCGGCTGATATCGCCGGTGCCGGCCGCGTAACGCCATGAATGCCCCCTCAGCCACAAGCAAGCCACACGTAGAAGCGGCAAATTAGCCGCTCCTCCGTAGGTGGACAAGAGTGCCCTGAGCCACTTTGGCGGGATTCAGACCCTCAAGTGACCAGGAATCCAACGAAGTTGCGCGGCCTGCTGGAAGGGGCCGCCGCCCTCGTGGTCGTTGAACGCGTACACCTCGATCGACTTCTCGGTGCCCGCCCAGTGGTTGTACGCGCCGAAGACCGTGGACGGCGGGCAGGTCAGGTCCTCCAGGGCGGCGGAGAACAGGGTCGGTGCCGTGGCGCGCGCCGCGAAGTTGATGCCGTCGAAGTAGGAGAGCGTGCGGAAGGCGCGCTCGTCCTCGCCGATGTGCGCCTTGAGGTAGAGGGCGATCTCGCGGTACGGGTGACGCTCGGTGAGCGTGGCCGCGCGCCGGAAGTCGCACAGGAACGGCACGTCAGGGGCGGCCGCCTTCAGGTCGGGCACGAGTCCTGCCACGGCGATCGTGATGCCGCCGCCCTGGCTGCCGCCGGTGACGGCGACCCGCGAGGCGTCCACGAGCGGGTGCGAGCGGGCCGCGTCGACGGCGCGCACGGCGTCCGTGTAGACGCGGCGGTAGTAGTACTCGTGCGGGTCCTGGATGCCGCGCGTCATGAAGCCCGGCTGCGACGGCGTGGAGCCGACCGGGTCGGGGGTGTCGCCGACGCTGCCGCCGCTGCCCTGCCCGCGCGTGTCCATCACGAAGTGCGCGAACCCGGCGGCCGCCCACTGCAGGTGGCTGTGCGGGAGGCCGCGGCCGCCGCCGTAGCCGATGTACTGGACGACGGCCGGAAGCGGCTCGTTCGTGCCTGCCGGAAGGACCAGCCAGCCCTTCACGGGATGCCCGCCGAAGCCCGCGTACGTAACGTCGAAGATGTCCACCGCCGTGTACGGGACGTCGACGGGCTCGAAGCGTGCGTCCAGATCGTGCTCCCTGGCCTCGGCCAGGGTCTTCTCCCAGAAGGTGTCGAAGTCGTCGGGGGCCGTCAACTCCGGCTGGTAAGTGCGCAACGCATCGAGTGACAGGTCGAAATGAGGCACGCACGGCTCCAAATTCGTAGAGAGTCCACGGTGTAGAGAATTCACGGTGGGGTCGGATCGCCAACCTAACCCGCCCCCCACCAGGAATGAACAAGATCTTTCATCTTCCGCATGCACAAGCAACAGAAGCGACAGGAGCGGCAGGCATGAGCGCTACAGCCCAGATCGGTGTCACAGGGCTCGCTGTGATGGGGCGCAATCTCGCCCGGAACTTCGCCCGCAACGGCTACACGGTCGCCCTCCACAACCGCACGGCGTCCCGCACGCACGCGCTGGTCTCGGAGTTCGGCGAGGAGGGCATCTTCGTGCCGACCGAGACGGCCGAGGAGTTCGTGGCCGCGCTCGAACGGCCGCGGCGCCTGGTCATCATGGTGAAGGCGGGCGACCCGACCGACGCGGTGATCAAGGAGTTCGCGCCCCTCATGGAGCCGGGCGACATGATCATCGATGGCGGCAACGCGCACTTCGCGGACACCCGGCGCCGCGAGAAGGAACTGCGCGAGCAGGGCATCCACTTCGTCGGCACGGGCGTCTCCGGCGGCGAGGAGGGCGCGCTGCACGGGCCGAGCATCATGCCCGGCGGCAGCGTCGAGTCGTACGCCTCGCTCGGCCCCATGCTGGAGAAGATCTCCGCCAAGGCGAAGGACGGCGCGCCCTGCGTGACGCACGTCGGCCCCGACGGGGCGGGCCACTTCGTGAAGATGGTGCACAACGGCATCGAGTACGCCGACATGCAACTCATCGGCGAGGCCTACCAGTTGCTGCGTGACGTGGCCGGGTACTCCCCCGCGCGGATCGCCGACATCTTCCGCAGGTGGAACACGGGCCGCCTCGACTCCTACCTGATCGAGATCACGGCCGAGGTCCTCTCGCACGTCGACGCGGCGACCGGGAAGCCCTTCGTGGACGTCGTCCAGGACCAGGCCGAGCAGAAGGGCACAGGACGCTGGACGGTGCAGATCGCGCTCGACCTGGGTGTGCCGGTGTCCGGCATCGCGGAGGCGGTGTTCGCGCGCTCCCTGTCCGGGCACGCGGAACTGCGCACCGCCTCACACGAGTTGGCGGGCCCCACGGCCGTCACGCTGGGCGAGTCGGAGGCCGCGGCCTTCGCGGACCGCGTCGAACAGGCCCTGTACGCCTCGAAGATCGTGTCGTACACCCAGGGCTTCCACGAGATCTCCGCGGGCAGCGAGACGTACGACTGGAACATCGACTCGGGCGCGGTGGCCCGGATCTGGCGCGGCGGCTGCATCATCCGCGCCGCGTTCCTCGACCGGATCACGGCGGCGTACGAGGCCGAGCCCGACCTGGTCTCGCTCCTGTCCGACAAGGGCTTCGCCGACGAGATCGCCGCGGCGCAGGACGACTGGCGCTCCGTCCTGGTCGCGGCGACCACGCAGGGTGTGCCCACGCCGGGCTTCGCGGCCGCGCTGGCCTACTACGACGCGCTGCGCGCCGAGCGCCTGCCGGCCGCGCTCACGCAGGGCCAGCGGGACTTCTTCGGCGCGCACACGTACCGCAGGGTCGACCGGGAGGGCTCGTTCCACACGCTGTGGGGCGGTGACCGCTCCGAGGTCGACGCGTAACGGCCGCTACGCGGGTGAGGGCTCGGGCTCCGGCGGGTGCGGATCGGGGTCCGGGTCCGGCAGCGGCGGCGTCGGGGACGGCGAGGGCCGCGGCGTGGGCTCGGGCACCGGCGTCGGGAACGGGTCCGGAATCGGGCCGGGGTCCGGCCGGTCCGGCCCGGGTCCTGGTCCGGGCGTGGGGGTCGGCGGGACGGGGTCGGGGAACGGCTGGGTCATCGTTGGTTCCTCCAACGGTTCGGAGGGGACCTTTCCACTGTCTCCCGGCTCGCGTGCCCACGCCCGCCGAGTCCACGCCTGCGGCCGGGTCTCAGCCGTCGGTGCGGCGCAGCCGTACGACGGGAATGTCGCGGCTCGTCTTCTTCTGGTACTCCGCGTACGGCGGGAACAGCTCCACCAGGGAGTCCCACACCCGCGCCTTGTCCTGCGGCGACAGGGTCTCGGCGCGGGCCGTGAACCGCTCGGTCCCCACGCGCAGCCGGACCTCCGGATTGGCCTGAAGGTTCAGGTACCACAGCGGGTGCTGGTCCGAGCCGCCGTACGAGGCCACGATCAGCTGGTCGTCACCGTCCGTGCCGTAGATCAGGACGGTGCGCCGCCACTGGCCGCTCTTGCGGCCCTCGTAGTCGAGGAGCAGGCACGGCGCGCCCTGCATGGTGGTGCCCTTGGTGCCGCCGGACTCCTCGTAGGTGCGGGCCTGCTCGGCGACCCAGCCGCTGGGGCTGACGACGACGTCGGTGTCGGTCATGTTCGGTCCCTCCTGGTTCCGGGGGTCCGGTGGCTCCGGACAACTCCCTTCAACCTAAGCCGTCTTGCCGCTCGCGCATTCCGAGGCGGCGGCATCCAGCCCGAGGCGCGGGCTGGAGAGCACGGGCAGGGTGGTGCGGGCCCGCTCGGCGGCGTCGGTCAGGGAGGCCTGGGCGAGGACGACGACATCGGCGTCGGTGATGCCGTCGACGGCCTCGGCGACGAGCGCGAGATATCCGTCCCGGTCACCCGCGAGGAAGCGGTCCCAGGCGCCCTCGACGAACACGGTCCGCACGTCCACCGCGCGCCCGGCCCGCGCGGCCTCCTCCTCGACCAGGTCGAGGGTCGGCCCGAAGGTGCTGCGCACTGTGGCGACCACGGCGATCTGCTCCCCCTCGGCGACCGCCCGCGCGGCCATCGGCCGGTCCACGCGCAGCACGAGCACACCGGCGTCCGCGGCGAGGCCCTCCGCGACGGCGCCGAGCGTGGAGCACGTGCACAGCACGGCGTCCGCACCGTCGGCGACGGCTGCCGCAAGCAGCGTACGAACCTCGTCGGTGACGGCCTCGGGCCCTTCGACGCCGGCCCGCACGAGCAGCTCCTCGCGTACGACGTGACGCAGTTCCAGGCCCGGGTGGTCGGCGTCGCGCAGGGCGTCGAAGACCGGCACGTGGACGAGCGAGGTGTGCACGAGCGTCAGGTTCATGGCCGGCACCCTACGCGCGGATGATCACCGCGCGTAGGGGTGTCTCACCACTTGTCGGGGTCGGCCTCGAGGGCTGCCTTCGCGGCGAGCAGCAGGTCGGTGGAGGCCTCGGGGGCCTCGCCCGGGTGTCGCTCGGCCCACCGGACGACGAACGGGCACAGCGGCGCCACGGCCACCGACTCGGCCGCGGCGATGCCGTACAGCTCGCGGGCGAGCGAGCCCGCGATCCCCTTGCCCTCGTGCTGCGGCTCCACGACGGTGTGCACCGCGACGAGCGCCCGCGTGGGTTCTTCCAGTACGAAGTACTGGATGTGGCCGACGACTTCGCCGCCCGAGCGGGCGCGCAGCAGCCCGTGCTCGCGGTCGTCGCGGATCTCGATGTCGCTCATGGACTTCTCCTGCCTCGTGGGCCGACCGGGTCTCAGCCCGCGGGTACCGCGTGCGGGCCGCGTGTCACCTCGGCGTCCTCGATCTGACGGTAACCGATGACGATCACGAGGTCGCCCGGGTGCACGAGGTGGGCGGCCGCCCCGTTGATCCCGATGACACCGGAGCCGTCCTGCGGGTCAAGGGCTGGTGAGCGAGTTTACAGCGGTGCGGTCGGCTGCCCGGCGGGCACGAGGCCCGAGGCCGATGCCTTGATCAGGTCGAGGGCCTGGGCCACCACCGGGTGCCGCGCCCCGCCCTTGCGGGTGGCGGCGAGGATGCGGCGGGCGGGGGCGGGTTCGCCGGAGAGGGGGATGCGGGCCACGGGCCATTCGGTGTCGATGCGGGCGAGGCGCGGCACCAGGATGACGCCCAGGCCGTGCGCCACCATCGCCGTGCCGGTGTCCCACTCGTCGGACTGGTGGCCCATGTCGGGCATGAACCCGGCGGCCATGCACGCCGTGACCAGCAGGTCGTGGTACGTGGTGCCCGGTGTGCCCACGATCCACGTCTCGCGGGCCGCGTCCGCGAGGACCACTCTCTTGCGTGCCGCCAGCGGATGGTCGGCCGGGACGACCAGGTCGAGCGGGTCGTCGAGGAGCGGCTGCTGTTCGAAGCGCTCGTCGGTCAGCGGCGGCGAGTCGGCCGTCACGACGACGAGGCCGAGGTCCGCCTCGCCCGTGAGCAGCAGCTCGAAGCAGCGCGCCGGCTCCGCCTCCACCAGGCGGACCCCGAGCTGCGGATGCCGCTCGCGCAGGGTCGCGGCGGTGGACGGCAGCAGGCGCGTGGCGGCCGTGGAGAAGCCGCAGAGTGTGAACGATCCGGTCTGCACGTCGGCCATCGCGGCGAGGTCGCTGCGCGCCCGCTCCCACTGCGCGTCCAGGACGGCCGCGTGGTGCAGCAGCGTACGAGCGGCGGCGGTCAGCTTGACGCCCCGGCCCGCGGGCTCCAGGAGCACCGCGCCGACCTGCTCGGCCAGCTGGCGCAGTTGATAGGAGACCGTCGACGGCTTGAGCCCCGTGGCCTCGGCGGCCGCGGTCACGCCTCCGTGCGCCTCGACCATCTGCAGCACCTTGAGCTTGGGATCGATCATTCGACCATCTTGCACGGTCACATGCAAGATCGTGTAATTGTGTCGATGAGTGAGGGGTGGCACTCTTCCCGGGTGTTGTCCAAGAGTCCTTCCCTGCGCCGGAATCGGGTCGTCCCGACGGGAATGCGCGCCATGTTCGTCATGGTCACGGCCGTCCGCTTTCTCTCCTGGGCCACGGCGAGCCTGTTCCTCGCGGTCGTTCCCGCCGTCCTGGCCATCTCGGGGCAGAGCGATCCGGCCGTCGTCATCGGTGTGCCGCTGTCCGTGCTCGTCTGCTCGGCGCTCGCGCAGCCGCTCGCCGCCGAACTCGGCGGCCGCTGCGCGCAGTTCGCCGGCCTCACCGCACTGCTGGTGAGCCTGTCCGTGCTGTCGCTGACGGCGGGAACGTCGACCTGGGCGACTCCGGTCGCCGCCGTGTTCGCCGGATTCGGCCATGGACTCGGCCGCGCGGGAGCGAGCGCCGCCGTCGGCGTGCGCACACCTTCCGCCGCCTACCTGGGCCTCGGTCTGCCGGCCCTCACCACGGCGCTGCTCGCGCCCGCGAGCTCCCCGGCGACCGCGACGGCCCTGGTGGCCTCGGCGCTCGCGCTGCTCGTCTTCCCGGCGACCGGCGCCGTCCTGGAGGTCGGCCGCACCGCACGCCGGCCCGGGCAGCACCTCCCCCACCCCATTCACTGGATCGACCCGAAGCCCCTGTGCGGGCGTCCCACCCGCAGTACCCCGCAATTCTGAGGAGTAGTACGTGCCAGCCGCGCACACCGTTTCCGAGCTTCCCGACACCCACGCGGGCCGGGCCCAGGAAACATTGGTCACCGACCCCAAGGTGACCAGGAGGGCCGTAGGCGCCGCAGCCATCGGAAACATCACCGAGTGGTTCGACTTCGGCGTCTTCGCCAATCTGACGCCGGTGCTCACCGCGGTGTTCTTCACCGGCGCGAGTCAGACCGTCGGCACGATCGGAACCCTCGGCCTGTTCGCGGTCGCCTTCCTGGTGCGCCCGATCGGCGGCATGTTCTTCGGCCCGCTCGGCGACCGGATCGGCCGCACCAAGGTGCTGTCGATCACGGTCATCATGATGGCCATCGGCACGTTCGTGATCGCCTTCATCCCCGGCTACGAGACGTGGGGCCCCGCCGCCCCGCTGCTGATGCTGCTCGCCCGCCTCGTGCAGGGCTTCTCGACCGGCGGCGAGTACGGCGGCGCGATGACGTTCATCGCCGAGTACGCCCCCGACAAGAAGCGCGGATTCCTCGGCAGCTGGCTGGAGTTCGGCACGCTGACGGGGTATCTCCTCGGCGGCGTCGCCGGTCTGGTCATCCAGCTGCCGGGCGTCATGTCCCACGAGGACCTGCTGTCCTGGGGCTGGCGCATCCCGTTCCTGATCTCCGGACCGATCGGCATCATCGGGCTCTACCTCCGCCTGAAGCTGGAGGACACCCCCGCGTTCAAGGCCGCCGTGGCCGAGCAGCAGGGCCGTGAGGGCAACCAGACCCTCAAGGAGATCCGCCGGGTCTTCACCGACCACTGGCGTCCGATGCTGATCTGCATGGGCCTGGTGCTCGTCTTCAACGTCACCAACTACATGCTCACGACGTACATGCTGGAGTACATCGACAAGTTCGCCCCGTCGGTGAGCGCCACCTGGGCGCAGCTCCTGGAGATCTCGGTCCTCGCCATCGGCATGGTGCTCATCACCTTCGTCGGCCGGCTCTCGGACCGCATCGGGCGCAAGCCGGTGCTGTACTTCGGCTGCGGCGCGCTGATCGTGCTCGGCGTTCCCTCCGTGCTGCTGATCCAGCAGAACACCCTGATGTCGGTCTTCCTCGGCCTGGGCCTGATGTCGCTGATGCTGCTCTGCTTCAACAGCACCATCCCGTCCACGCTCCCGGCGCTGTTCCCGACGGACATCCGCTACGGCGGTCTGTCGATCGCGTTCAACCTCTCTGTCTCGCTGTTCGGCGGCACGACCGCCGTCGTCAACGCCCTTCTGGTGCAGGCCACCGGCGACGTCAACGTGCCCGGCTACTACCTGATGGCGGCGGGCGCGATCGGCGCCGTGGCCGCCTACTTCGCGGCGGAGTCCGCGGGTCGGCCGCTGCCGGGTTCGGCGCCGGCGGTGGAGGCCCGCGCCTGAGACACGTCGTCACCCTGGGCCCCGGTCACATCTGTTGAGTCTTGTGTGACCGGGGTTTTGACGTTGTCCGGATGATGTCGCGGGGCTGTCACAGCGGCACAATTGCGCGCACCTACGTGCCTACGGTGTCGGTGCAGTGGACAGCGATCCCCCCACTCCCCCACACACAGAAACGGACAGTAGTGACTCGGCACACCACCTCTCGCCGCATGATCCTTGGCGTCACCGGCTCCGCCTTCCTCGCCGCCGCGTGCTCACCGTCGTCGAAGGATGCCAAGCCGTCCGGCGCGAAGGCCTCGCCGTCGAAGTCGGCCTCGGAGTCCGTCGAGGGCAAGGCCGCCGCGGGCAAGACCCCGAGCGGCGCGCCCGACGGCGCTCTCGGCGTGAACTTCAACGAGGACCCCGCGGGCCTCGGCGCCGCCCAACTGCAGGCACTCTCGGCCACCTGGGTACGCGGCTTCGTCCCCGTGACGCCGGGCGATCTCGACGGGGACGTCACGCAGCAGCGCGCCGTCAAGGCGCTCCTGACCGCGCACGGTGACGGCCGCAGGACGATCCTCTCGCTCAAGTTCCCCTATTCGCTGGGGCCCACGAAGGGCCCGCTCCCCGCGCCGGGCAGCGCCCAGTTGAAGGACCTGCTGGCCCTCGTGGACCGGGTGCTGGCCGCCGTGATCGGCAAGGTCGACATCCTCACGATCGGCAACGAGCCGTTCCTGGAGACACTGAACGAAGAGCGCGACAACACCCTGAACGTGTTCTACGAGAACCTGGCCCGCCACGTCATCGACTACCGCAAGCGGCACGGCGGCGCGAACTCCGGGACCAGCCTCTACATGGGCGCGCTCAACAACCTCGACGACCCGGCGGCCCGCACGCCCGCCACCGAGCGGTGGCTGCGGTTCGTCCACAAGACGCCCGAGCTCGCCGGCGTCGACATCCACCCGCACGTCACGTCGCTGCAGAGCGCCGCCAAGTACATCAACTACGTGGTGCCCACCCTGCGTCCGGACCAGAAGTTCCTCGCTACGGAGTTCTCCCTGGTGCAGTTCTGGAAGGGCCACATGCACGACCCGGTGTCCCCGACGTTCGCCAAGCGCTACAACGTGGACCCGGGCCGGAAGGTCTGGCAGGTGGTCGGGGACGCCATCGCGCAGCCGTTCCCGCAGGAGAAGTGGAACGACTTCATCTCCATGACCCAGTGGCTCGACACCCACAGGAACTACCTCACCGCACAGATGAAGGCGTTCCGCGACACCGGGAAACTGGCGGTGTCGACCTACGGAGGCATGCAGATCGCATCGATGGCCTCGGAGTGGGGCGCCGACAAGACGCCGTGGATCCTCAACCCCCTGTACGCCAACCGGACCGTGCGGCCGGGCGAGGACGGCACCCTCGGCCGCAGCGTCTGGTTCGACCAGTTCAAGGCCTTGCAGCAGAACACCTGACCGCCGGCCGCCCCGACGCGCCATGCTGAAGCCCGGCCGACGCACGCCACGCAGTCCGGGGAGACACCAGTGCGCGACAACCAGCAGTCAGGACCGCGGATCGCCATCGTGGGCGGCGGCATCGGAGGCATGGCGGCCGCCGCCTTCCTCCATCGCGCGGGGCTGGCCGTGACCGTCCACGAGCAGGCGTCCGCGCTCACCGAGGTCGGCGCGGGCCTGCTGCTCGCGCCCAACGCGGTGCGGCCGCTGCGCGCGCTGGGCGTGGCGGAATCCGCGCTGCGCCGGGCCGTCCCCCTCGACTGGGGCTGGGAGTTCAGGCGCTGGCAGGACGGCACCGTGCTGTCCGCGGAGCGTCTCGACGGGGTGTGCGAGCGCCTCTACGGGGAGCGCACGTACACCACGCACCGGGCCCATCTGCTCGACGCGCTCAGGTCGGCGGTGCCGGACGGGGCGGTGCGGCTCGGCGCGCGCTGCACGGCCGTCGAGCCGCACGCCGACGGGGTGCGTCTCGCCTTCGCCGACGGCACCCGCACGGATGCGGACCTGGTGATCGGCGCGGACGGCATGCACTCCCTCGTCCGCGAGACGGTCGCCGAGCCGGAGCGCCCCCGCTTCTCGGGCCTGTGCGCCTTCCGCACGGTGGTCCCCGCCGCGGCGGCCCCCGCCTTCGCCCTGCGCCGCGCGCAGACACTGTGGCTCGGCCCGGACCACCATCTCGTGCACTACCCGATCTCCTGCGGCGCGGCGGTCAACGTGGTCGCGTTCGCCCCGTCGACGGACGAGACGGCGGAGTCGTGGAGCGCGACGGCCACGGTCGAGGAATTCCACGCGGAGTTCGCCGGCTGGGACGACCGGGTGACCGCGCTCATCAACTCCGGCTCCGTTCCCGGCCGTTGGGCCCTCTACGACCGCCCGCCGCTGCCCTCGTGGACCAGCGGCCGCATGACCCTGCTCGGCGACGCGGCGCATCCCATGTTCCCGTTCTACGGCCAGGGCGCCGCGCAGGCGCTGGAGGACGCGGCGGTGCTGGCCCGCTGCCTCGCCACCAATGCTGACGACCCGGTCGGGGCCCTTGCCCGCTACGCGTCGGAGCGCATTCCACGCACCACCCGCCTCCAACAGGTGAGCCACGCCCGCGCCGAGGCCAACCATCTCCCGGACGGCCCGGCGCAGCGGGCCCGGGACGCGGCGCTCGGGGACGCGGATCCGTTGCTGCGCAGTGGGTGGATCTATGGGTACGACGCGTCGGCAGCCGCGGGGTGACCTGCGGCGTTTCCCCGTCTACACCGATCGTCGTAGGCCCCTGGCCCCCGATCCCAGGGTTTTCCCCGTGGCCCAGGGGTCCGGCCGGGTCCATCGTGGAGACACGAAAGCACACGGGGGCTTTCGACACGGGGGACCCGACGGGGGAACAACGGGGAACCCACGGGGGACACGGGGGACGGGGGGTGCCCGGTGCGGGCACCCCCACTGTCTGTGCGCGGCCCAGAGGGGATCACGGGTGTGCCGACTCACTGAGCAGGCGCACGAGTTGGGTCCGCCGGTGCACCCCGTCCAGCTTTCGGTAGATGTTGCCGAGGTGGAACTCGACCGTCTTGACGCTGAGGAAGAGCTGTTCCGCCGCTTCGTGGTTGGTGACACCGCGGCCGACCGCCAGGGCCACGCGGAGTTCTTGCGGGGTCAGGCCGTCCAGCGGAGTGGGGCCCGCGTCGACGCGGTCGCCACCCGCGGCGTGGAGTTCGGCGGCGGCGCGGCCCGCCCAGCCGGCCGCGCCGAGGCGCTCGAACGTGGTGAGGGCGCGCTGCAGCCGGCGCCGGGCCTCGCTGCGGCGGCCGAGGCGGCGCAGCAGCTCACCGCACGCGAAGTCGGTGCGGCCCCGCTCGAAGGGGGCCTGGATGTCGGCGAGTTCGGCGAGGGCCCGGTCCATGTGCCGCTCGACGTAGGCCGGTTCGAGCATGCCCCGGCAGCGGGCGGCCGCCGCGGCGGTGATGGGACGCCTGCCGCGGCCCGCCTCGTGGTCCAGGACCCGCAGCACCTCGTACGCCTCGTCGGTGCGGTGCAGATGGACGTAGGCCTCGGCGAGGTCGGCGGCCCAGGAGAGGTAGAGGCCGTCGCCGCGGCCGTTGGCGAGGGAGAAGGCGCGCACCTCTTCCAGGTGGGCTGCCGCTTCTTCGTAGTGCCCCAGGCCGAGTTCGAGGAGGCCGAGGGCGCCACGCGCGCGTGCCGCGTCCATGGGGAGTTCGGCGGCCGCGGCCAGGGAGCGGCACTGCGCCTCGTGGCTGCGGCAGTCCCCTTCACGCCCCAGAACCGCTTCCGTTCGGGCCTGGGCCGCCAGCGCGCGGCACACCTCGATGACGCGTCCCGTGTCCTCGCCGAGGCGGGCGGATTCGTCGGCGTGGGCGAGCGAGGCGTTCCACTCCCCGCGCCAGAACTCGACGACGGAGAGTGTGCCGAGGAGGTGGGCGAGGAGGCCAACTGTGCTGGACGAGCGGGCCGCGTGCACCGCGCGGTCGAGGAGCGCGTGGCCCAGGTCCAGTTCCTCCGTGGCCAGATAGCAGAGTCCGCCGACACCCTGGACCGGGTACGGGAAGGACAGGTCCGGTGCGGCCAGGGGCTTTTCGAGGTCGTGGAGCAGGGCGCGACCGTCCTCCGCGTTGCCGCCCAGGAGTTCGACCAGCGCGTGCAGGAGGCGTACCGGCAGGGCGGCCGCCGCGTCGCCGAAGGCGTCGGCGAGCTGCATCGACTCGGCGGAGGTGGCGCGGGCCGCCGTGAGGTCCCCGATGGCGAGTTCGGTGAGGGTGATGCCGCCGAGCATGACGGCGGCGAGCGCGGGGTCGACGCGGCGGGCCTCGTCGACGGCGGAGCGCAGCTGCTCGCGCGCGCGGGCGGGCCTGCCGCGCTGGATGTCCACGTAGCAGCGCAGTTGACGCAGGTCGAGGCGGGTGCGTTCGTGTGCGGCGTGGTCGAGTGCGCGGTCCAGGAGGTCGGCGGCCTCGTCCAGGGAGCCGGCGGCCTGGGCGGCGCGGGCGGCGGCGAGCAGGCGGCGCGCCTTGCCCTCGTCGTCGGGGGTGAAGCGGGCGGCGTGGGCGAACAGGCGTGCGGCGAGCGGGAAGGTGAGACTGGCGGGACCGCCGGACGCCGCCTTCGCGAGCGCGGCGGCGACCTCCTCGTCCGGGTCGGCGCCCGATTCGGACAGGTGCCAGGCGTAGCGTTCGAGCGCGGCGGGGGCGCGGGCGCCCTGCAGGGCCCGGGCGACGGTGCGGTGGGCGCGCCAGCGGCGGACGGCGGACGCGCCGTGGTAGACGCCGGAGCGGACGAGCGGGTGGCGGAAGACGTACGCGCCCTCTTCGACCGTCATCAGGCCGGCCCGCTCGGCCGGTTCCAGGTCGGCGTAGGTCAACTCGTGGGCGCGCAGCACCCGTTCGGTCCCGGCGAGCGGGCGGGGGCCGAGGACCGCGAGCAGCAGCATGGCGTCGCGGGTGGGGTCGGGCAGCCGGGTGATGGCGCTGTGGAAGGTGCGGGCGAGGATGTCGCCGATGGGCAGCGGGGCGCCGCTGTCGGGGCGGTGGCCGCCGTGGGCGAGCAGGGCGGGGAGCTCGACGAGGGCGAGCGGGTTGCCGCGGGCCTCGGACAGGAGCCACTGGATGTCGTGCGGCGGCAGCGGCTCGGCGGCCTCCTCGACGACGAGTTCGCGCGCCGCCCCGGCGTCGAGCCCCTGGAGGCTGAGGGACTCCACGGGCGCGAGACGGGACGCGGTCTCGTCGTTGTCGCGGGTGGCGAAGAGGGCGACCACGCCCTCGCGGCCCAGGCGGCGGGTCGCGAAGGCGAGGGCGTCAAGGGAGTACGGGTCGAGCCACTGGGCGTCGTCGACGACGACGAGGACCGGCCCGGACTCGCTGATCGCGCCCAGCAGGCTGAGCGTTCCCGCGGCGACCGCGAACCGGTCCTGCGCGACGGCGGGGCCGAGGGCGAGCGCGCCGGTGAGGGCGGCCGCCTGCCGTTCGGGGATCCGGTCGAGGTGGTCGGTGACCGGCCGGAACAGGTCCGCGAGCCCCACGTACGGCAGTTCGCACTCCGCCTCGATGCCCTGCGTGTGCAGCCGCGTGAGGTCCCGGGCGACGGACTCGGCGTAACCGAGCAGACTGGTCTTCCCGATGCCCGCCTCGCCACGGACGACCAGGGCGGCGCTGTGCCCGGTGCGCGCGCCGTCGACGAGGTCCGCGAGGCGCGCGCATTCCGCTGTGCGACCTACCAGCATGCGATCAGGGTAACCCGGGGTCACGTTGCGGTGGGAGTGGTCAACTGGCCGTTGCCGCGCCCGACTTGATGGTTTCGCGGCGCCGCGCCTCAATCGCCGGCGGGGCTTGGATTACGCCGCCTCCACGACACCTTCCGCCCCGAACTGGGTCCGGTACAGCTCCGCGTAGCGGCCGTCGCTCACCACCAGTTCCTCATGCGTGCCGCGCTCCACCACTTGTCCCTCCTCCACCACGAGGATCAGATCGGCGGAGCGGATCGTCGACAGGCGGTGGGCGATGACCACGGCCGTGCGGCCCTCCAGCGCCTCGGCGAGCGCCTCCTGCACGGCCGCCTCGGAGGTGTTGTCGAGGTGGGCGGTGGCCTCGTCGAGGATGACGACGCGCTGGCGGGCGAGGAGCAGCCGGGCGATGGTCATGCGCTGGCGCTCGCCGCCGGAGAGCCGGTAGCCGCGTTCGCCGACGACCGTGTCCAGGCCGTCCGGCAGGTCGCGGACGAGCGCGTCGAGGCGGGCGCGGGTCAGCACGTCCCACAGGTCGGCCTCGCTCGCTTCGGGGCGGGCGAGCAGCAGGTTCGCGCGGATGCTTTCGTGGAAGAGGTGCCCGTCCTGCGTGACCATCCCGAGCGTGGCGCGCAGCGAGACCGCGCTGGTGTCGCGGACGTCGAGGCCGCCGATGCGGACGGCCCCGCCATCGGTGTCGTAGAGCCGCGGCAGCAGCGACGCGATGGTCGACTTGCCGGCTCCGGACGAGCCGACGAGTGCCACCGTCTGGCCGGGTTCGGCGCGGAAGGAGACTCCGTGCAGCACCTCGGCGCCGCCGCGCGTGTCGAGGGAGGCGACCTCTTCGAGGGAGGCGAGGGACACCTTGTCGGCGGACGGGTAGCCGAAGCGCACGTCGTCGAACTCGACGGCGACCGGGCCGTCCGGGATCGCGCGGGCGTCGGGCTTCTCGTCGATGAGCGGCTTGAGGTCGAGCACCTCGAAGACCCGCTCGAAGCTGACGAGCGCGCTCATGACCTCGACGCGGGCGCCGGCGAGCGAGGTGAGCGGTGCGTACAGGCGGGTCAGCAGCAGCGCCAGGGAGACGACCGCGCCCGCCTTCAGGGTGCCGGTCAGCGCGAAGTAGCCGCCGAGGCCGTACACGAGGGCGAGCGCGAGGGCGGAGACGAGGGTGAGCGCGGTGATGAACGCCGACTGCGCCATGGCGGTGCGGACGCCGATGTCGCGCACGCGCCGCGCGCGTTCCGCGAACTCGGCCGACTCGTCGCCGGGCCGCCCGAACAGCTTGATCAGCGTGGCGCCCGGCGCGGAGAACCGCTCGGTCATCCGAGTCCCCATGGCCGCGTTGTGCGCGGCGGCCTCGCGTTGCAGACGGGCCATGCGGGAGCCCATGCGGCGGGCGGGGAGCACGAAGACCGGCAGGAGGACGAGGGCGAGCAGCGTGATCTGCCAGGACAGCGTCAGCATGACGGCCAGGGTCAGGATCAGCGTGACCACGTTCCCGACCACACCCGACAGCGTGTTGCTGAAGGCGCGCTGCGCGCCGATCACGTCGTTGTTGAGGCGGCTGACCAGGGCTCCGGTGCGGGTCCTGGTGAAGAAGGCGACGGGCATGCGTTGTACGTGGTCGAAGACGGCCGTCCGCAGGTCGAGGATGAGGCTTTCGCCGAGGTTCGCCGAGAGCCAGCGGGCCAGCAGCCCGATGCCCGCCTCCGCGAGCGCGATGACGGCGATGAGGACGGCGAGGCGGATGACGTGGCCCTCGTCGTGACCGCCCACGATCGCGTTGACGACCGAGCCCGCGAGCATCGGTGTCGCCACGGCGAGCAGCGCGGTCAGGATGCTCAGGAACACGAACTGGGCGATGCGGCGCCGGTGCGGCCGGGCGAAGACGGCGATCCTGCGAAGGGTCGCGCGGGCGAAGGGACGGCCCTTGGGCCCGCCGTCCTGGGCGTTCATGACGCTGTGCAGCTGCGTCCAGGCTGTGGTCTCCATGCTCATGCCGATGACGTTATGACCTCAACCAATCTTGAGGTCAAGAGCTGGGCGACATCCCGGCCACACCTCTTGACCCTTGAGTAACCGGAACGTAACTTCGCTTCAATTCTTGTGCCCACCACACAAGTTGTGGGCCTCGACCTATCGGGAAGCGAACACATGCCGCAGCTGCACAGGCGTACCCTGCTGTCCGCGATCGGCGTCACCGCCGCCGCGAGTGCCGTCGTGACCAGCCCGGCCAGTGGCGCGACCGCCGCGGCCGCCGCGACCGAGGGAAAGCGGAAGCTGTACGAGCCCAAGGTCCAGAGTCTTCTCGCGCGTATGACTCTCGAAGAGAAGCTGGGCCAGCTCCAGCAGCTCCCCTGGTCCTACGACCTCAATCCGGGCTCCGGCACGACGAAGGCGGTCGAGGACGCGGCGCGGGCCGGGCGGGTCGGCTCCGTGTTCAGCATCTTCGGCGCGAAGACCACCAACGAGTTGCAGCGCCTCGCCGTCGAGGAGTCCCGGCTCGGCATCCCGCTGCTGCTCGGGCTCGACGTCATCCACGGCTTCTGGACCAACTTCCCGATCCCGCTCGCCCAGGCCTCCAGCTTCGACCCGGACGTGGCCCGCTCGGACGCCGAGGTGTCCGCCAAGGAGGCCCGCTCCAACGGCGTGCACTGGACGTTCGCGCCGATGATGGACGTCACGCACGAGCCGCGCTGGGGCCGCATCGCCGAGGGCAACGGCGAGGACCCGTATCTGACCGCCCAGTTGGCGGCAGCCAAGGTGAAGGGCTACCAGGGCTCCGGATACGGCTCGAAGGACACCGTCGCGGCGTGCGCGAAGCACTTCGTGGCGTACGGCGGCGCCGAGGGCGGCCGCGACTACAACACGGTCGACGTGTCCGAGTCCCGCCTGCGCAACCTCTATCTCCCGCCGTTCAAGGCGGCGTTGGACGCGGGCGTCGCCACGGTGATGGCCTCCTTCAACACCATCAGCGGCGTCCCCGCGCACGGCAACGCGCACACCCTCACCGACATCCTCAAGAAGGAGTGGGGGTTCGAGGGTCTGGTCGTCAGCGACTACACGGGCGTTCAGGAGCTGATCGCGCACGGCTTCGCCGAGGACGGCGCGGACGCGGCCAGGCTCGCCCTCAACGCCGGCGTCGACATGGAGATGACCAGCACCCACCTCCTCACCAACGGCAAGAAGCTGGTGCGCGCCGGGAAGATCCAGGAGCGGCGGATCGACGACGCGGTGGCCCGCGTGCTCCGCCTCAAGTACGAACTCGGCCTGTTCGACGACCCGTACGTGGAGGAGTCGAAGGCGATCAACGAGCCCTCGGCGGACGCCCGCAAGGCGGCGCGCACCGCGGCGGCCCGCTCGATGGTGCTGCTGAAGAACGAGCAGGACACGCTCCCGCTGAAGAAGTCGGCCGCGTCCCTCGCCGTCGTCGGCCCGTTCGGCGACTCCTCGGATCTGCTGGGTACGTGGGTGGTGCCCGCGTCGGCCGAGAAGTTCCCCGCGGTGAAGGTGCTCGACGCGGTGAAGAAGGCGGCGCCGGACGCCAAGGTCAGCTACGCGCGCGGCGTCGACCCGGAGGGCAAGGAAACCGGCGGCATCGCCGACGCGGTGGCCGCCGCCAAGGCGGCGGACGTCACGATCGTGGTCGTCGGCGAGCCCTCGTCGATGAGCGGCGAGGCCGCGGCCCGCAGCGACATCTCGCTGCCGGGCGCGCAGGAGAAGCTGATCGCGGCGATCGCGGAGACGGGCAAGCCGTTCGTGGTGGTCCTGGTCGGCGGCCGGCCGTTCACCGTCGGCGACTGGCTGGACAGCGCCCCGGCCGTCCTTGAGGCCTGGCACCCCGGTATCGAGGCGGGCAACGCGATCGCGGACGTCCTGTTCGCCGCGGTCAACCCCGGCGGCAAGCTGCCAGTCTCCTTCCCGCGCACGACCGGCCAGATCCCGATCCACTACAACCACGAGTCGACGGGCCGCCCGTACGACAAGGACAACAAGTACACGTCGAAGTACCTGGACCTGCCGCCGACCCCGCAGTTCCCCTTCGGGTACGGCCTCAGCTACACGACGTTCGCCTTCGCCGCGCCGAAGCTGAGCCGCTCCTCGATCCCGGCGGGCGCCCTGCGCAAGGGCGACACCTTCGAGGTGTCGGTCGAGGTCCGCAACACCGGCTCGCGCTCCGGCGACGAGGTCGCGCAACTGTACGTACGCGATGTGGCCGCCTCGCTGACCCAACCGGTGCGCAGGCTGCGCGGGTTCAAGCGGGTCGCGCTGGACGCGGGCGCGTCGACGACCGTCCGGTTCCAGCTCGGCGCGGAGGACCTCGGCTTCTGGACGAACGACTCCAGCGGCGAATTCCGGGTCGAGGAGGGCACGTTCGAGCTGTACGTGGGGAACAGCTCGACGGCGGATGCCAAGCTGAAGCTCACCGTCACCTGACCCCGGAGGTCCTCATGCAGGTCCGCGTCGAACGCGCAGGCCACGTCACCACGGTCGTCCTGTCCCGCCCCGAGGCCCGCAACGCGGTCGACGGGCCGACGGCGGTCCAACTGGCCGACGCCTTCCGCGCGTTCGAGGCGGACGACGGGGCGCGGGTCGCCGTGCTGTGGGGCGAGGGCGGCACGTTCTGCGCGGGGGCCGACCTCAAGGCGATCGGTACGGAGCGCGGGAACCGGGTGGCGGAGGACGGGGAAGGTCCGATGGGCCCGACCCGGCTGCGCCTGACCAAGCCCGTCATCGCGGCGGTGGCCGGTCACGCGGTGGCGGGCGGCCTCGAACTCGCCCTCTGGTGCGATCTGCGGGTCGTGGAGGAGGACGCGGTGTTCGGTGTCTTCTGCCGCCGCTGGGGCGTGCCGCTGATCGACGGCGGCACGGTCCGGCTCCCCCGCCTGATCGGCGAGAGCCGTGCGAGCGACCTGATCCTGACCGGCCGCCCCGTCCCGGCGCAGGAGGCGTACGAGATCGGACTCGCGAACCGCCTCGTGCCGCCCGGTGGCTCGCGCGCGGCGGCCGAGACGCTCGCCGCGCGGATCGCCGCCTTCCCGCAGGACTGCCTGCGCAGCGACCGGGCGTCCCTGCGGGAGCAGCACGGCGAGGACGAGGCGACGGCGATGGGCACCGAACTCCGTTATGGCATGGGCGTGTTGGGCGGGGCACTCGAAGGGGCGGGCCGGTTCGCGGCGGGGGCGGGGCGACACGGAACGTTCGAGGAGCGCGGGCCGGAACGCGACTGAACCGGAGCCGCGCGCCTCTCACCCGAGTTCAAGCGTCGTCACTCCGAAGACTCGTTCCTCGGCGAACGCCCGCACTGGACCGGTGTACATCCGGGCCGTCTCGAACCCCGGTTCAAGACCCCGCCCCTCCGCGAGGGCGACGGCCGCCCGGTTCGAGGCCGGAACGTCGAGGCCGACCGGCCTCCCCGCCGGAGCGAGCGCGTCGAACAGGACACGCGCGTCGTCCGGCGTGTCCGCGAACAGCGGCCCGATCCGCGGCATGTCCCGCCCCTCGCGCAGCACCCCGTACCCGGTGACGCGCCCGCCGACGACGCGGGCGCGGACCACGTGCCCCTCCGTGGTCAGCCAGGATTCGAGGAAGCGGGGCCGGTCCGCCGGGTAGCAGGCGCTGTCGTACGCGAGGAGGGGCGCGAGGAGGGGCGCGAGGTCACCGTCGACCGGCACGACGCCGTCGGCGGGCGCGGCCGTGCCGCCGGCCGCGATCCCGGTGAACCGGATGGTGCGGTGGGCGAGTTCGAAGCCGGACTTGCGGTAGTTGCCCTGCTGGGCGACGACGCCGTCGAGCCCGACGGTGCGCCCGCCTGCGTGCGTGAGCCCGGCCTTCCAGGTGGCGATGCCGTGACCGCGGCCGCGCAGATCGGGACGCACGAGGTAGCACCCCAGGAAGGCATAGTCGTCCCCGTAGTTGACGACGGAGACGGCGGACACCGGCTCACCGTCGATCCGGCCGAGGAAGAACCCGTCCGGGTCCTGGGCGAAGAAGCTGACCCCGTCCGCGAGGCCGGGATTCCAGCCCTCGTCGGCGGCCCACCCACGGATCACCGGCCAATCGTCCAGCGTGGCCCGGGAGATGTCGAGGCGTGCGGGACGCCGGGGGACGTCACTCATGCGCGATGCTCCTGTCTCAGATCCCATTCCGCCCCGCCATCCTCTCCCATTGCGGCCACACACTTCGCACACGTACGGCAGGATGTTCGTGCAGGCGCTCTCACATGCCCGGACGACAAGGGAGTTGCAGCCACCCATGCCCTCGACGCCCGACACATCCCCCACCCCACCGCGCATCGACACCAGCAGGCCGCACCCGGCGCGGGTGTACGACTGGTACCTCGGCGGCAAGGACAACTACCCGGTGGACGAGGAGCTCGGCCGGCAGATCACCACGCTGGAGCCGACGGCCAAGTACGCGGCGCGGCACAACCGTTGGTTCATGCACCGCGCGACCCGGATGCTCGCCGCGCGCCGGCGTCACCCAGTTCCTCGACATCGGCACCGGCATCCCGACCGAGCCGAACCTGCACCGCATCGCCCAACTCGCGGCGCCCGAGGCAAGCGTCGTGTACGTCGACAACGACCCGATCGTGCTGCGGCACGCGGAGGCGCTGCTGCAGGGCACGCCGGAGGGGATCACCCGCTACGTCCAGGCCGACGCCCGCGAACCGGACCGGATCCTCGAACTGGCCCGGGAGATTCTGGACTTCGAGCGCCCGATAGCGGTGTCGTTGATCGCACTCCTGCACTTCATCCCCGACGACCAGGGCGCGTACGACATCGTTCGCACCTTCGTGGACGCCCTGCCCACAGGCAGCTACTTGGTCCTGTCCCATGTGGCCTCGGACTACGACCCGTCGCGCACGCAGCAGGCGATCGACATGTACGCGGCCGGCGGGGTCACGCTCGCGCCGCGCACGCACGAGGAGATGACGAAGTTCTTCACAGGGACCGGACTCGAACTCGTGGACCCCGGCGTGGTCTGGCTCCCCGACTGGCACCCGGAGTTGGCCGTCGACGAGGACCGGGACGGATCGCCGGTACCGATGTACGGGGCGGTGGGCCGCAAGAACTGAAGTGACCTGAGCGACCAGGCCACTTGAGAGTGACAGGACTCACCACGCCCATGGGCATGACGAAGCTCACACATGGCGATAGCCACGTGACGGACCGCAGCGAATAGGCGTGCGGATCCCCTACGCTCTTTCACATGTCCGCCATACGAGTCCCACGCACCGTACGGTCCGCCGACGTGGTCAACGAGCAGATTCGTGACCTGTGGGCGCGCACGGGTGGGCACCTGAACCCCGAGGACCGCGCCGAGTACGAGTCGCTGGTCACGGAGTGGGCGTCCGCGATCGGCAGTGGGGTCGCGCAGCGCGCGTGACCCCACCCCGCGGCCGCCCCCGCAGTCAGGACCGCCAGTCAGGACTGCGGACGAGAGCCGTGATTCGCCGCGTGCTTGCGGCGCGCCTTCTTCTTCCGACGACGCTTCGAGGACATGGGACCTCCCAGGTCAGGAATGGGACATTTCGCCCATTAGCCTTCCATGGAGGGCATCCGGCCGCGAACGGACGCGCGGACGGACTCCTACCCCAGGTGAACACCTTGCTACGGAGTGTGGTGAACATCCGGCGGCAGGTCGGCGGACACGGCGGCGTCCTCCGGGTAGGTGGCCTGGTGGGCCGCCGTACGGATGTGCAGCGCCGCCTGGCGCTCCTGGCGGGACCGGCCGCGATGCACCTCGGCGGTTGACGCGTCATCCTGAGCGAGGTGTTCGTGATGCCGGGCCACCATGTCGTGTGCGTCGGCCAACCTGGCGGCGGCGGTGAGGTACCGCGCGTGAAGTTGCTGCACGTAGATGTCCAGGTTGGCCTGCCGCGACATGTCGGCGCTGTCGAGCAACCGGCCCGAAGTGGCGATCTCTTGCTGAGTCGCCCAGTCCTCGCGGGCCTTGTGGGCCACCGCACGAGCTACGTTGGCGTCGGCGCGCGCCATCCGGTCCTCACTGGCCGCGAGCAGCGCCCGCGCCCTGTCGCTCGCCTCCTGAGAACGCTGCAGCGCGCTGGGGGCCTCCTCGCCGGCAAGGCGGGCCCGACGGTCCTCACGCCCCTCCCGAGCGTTCAGATCCCGCTCCCGCTCGTCGGCACCGACCTCCCGCTCATCCGCGACGGCCTCCCGCACGTCGGCGTCCGCCTCCCGCTCATCGGCCTGCCGGTCACGCTCGGTGCCGGCGTCCGCCCACGGGCCGATGACATCGCTGAAGGTTGAACTATCTGGAGGGTCGGTTCCCACATAGCCAGTATTCAGCCGTCGCGCTCTGTTATCAAGGCGCACGTCGGCCTGGACCGCCGCAACGAGGTGCTTGGCGTAGGCGGCATGCCGTCGAGATCGACGGGCGACCACCTGCACTGCTCAGGCTCCGACATGCGCTGTAAGACAGGACGTCATCACACCTGCTGGCGTGGTGATCTCTGCCAGGAACGTGAGCCGCGTACCGGGGTAGTTTTCCTGGCAGACAGTGAGTGGCGCGCCTGTGTCGAGTTCTGTGACATCGACGAAGGCCGTGCACTGGTAGGCCGGCACGTCGAAGCCCTTGTATTCGGCGCTCCCTGTGGCCCAATTCGTGCTGGAGAGCGTCAAGCATCCGCCGCTCTCGATGATGTCGGCGTTGTCAACGTAGACGCGGGCGAGGGGGGCGGGGCCGCAGAGGGTGTCGATGGTCGGCGAGTACATGGGTGATCCCAGCGCACAGACTTGCGCCCGAGGCTCACATGCGGCGGGGCCAGTGGGCTGCTTGTACCGGATGTGTATGCAGGCAGGTTCAGCGAGTGGGCCGGCAGGACTGGGTTGCAGTGCCTCGGTAGAGGTAGCACGGGGTGGGTGTGCCTCGGCCTTGGCAGTGTGCGTTCGCGTCGCCGTCACAGTAACCGCCGGCGCGGATGTGACCGTGGGTGTTTCGGCCCTCGCAGCTATCGCTCGTCTCCCGCCCGGATGAGTAATGAGGGTATAGCCGGAGCCAAGGACGATCAGACCGAGTAGGGCGGCGAGCGCCACGGACTTCCACCGGCGCTGTCGGTCCTGCGAGGGGATGATCGGCAGGTTGTTCAGAGTGTCGCTGTTGTGGAACCGCTCCAAATCCTCGTCCGGGCGCGGTGGCCGTTGCGGGCTCGGCTCGTCCATAGCCCCCCCCTCAGCTGCGAAGCCGACAGGCTAAAAGCTGCCTGCCCTACAGAAGAGCGGTATGTCTGAAGTTGCCGACGCTTGTTCGCCTGGCCGCTTACACGGACCGGAGTCGATCGAGTCCGTCCCTGGGGAGCACCAGCTCGTAGTAGCCACCCGTCAAGAGTCCGAGAGTCTTGGCACTTGGCACTCCAGCGCTCCTTCGTGATCTGGTTCGATGACTTTGCGAAGTAGGCAGCCAAGTGTGTTGTGGAAGGGGGCGGGATGGACGAACGCGCCGTCATGCTGAACGAGTTGGCGCAAGGCATCCGTCGCCTTTCTCAGGGAGTCGGCTGGTTCGAGGGCCTCGCCGACAACGAGCAGTTCCAGGTCCTGCGCGACCTGGCCGGATTTTGTATCCAAGCCCGCGCAACCAGCGACGACGGGCTGGAGAGCATCCGCAGAGCAGGTATCCGGCCCACCCACACTCCGGCCGTGCTGATCACGCGTGGACGCCTCACCGAGCAACTGGCAAAAATCATCAACCTTCCGCAGGACGAGCGGGTCAAGTCATTCCGGCTGCTGGTCGCACTTCTTGGCGTCGCCGATGACCGGCGGCGGCTCCGGACATGCACTGGCGGGTGCGGGCATGCCTGGCACCAGTTGAGGACCGAAGCCGACACTTAAACGACTACCGCGTGGTCATCGGCATCGTGCGGAATCTCGATGATCGTGCGATGGCCGCGAGCTGTGGTCGTGCCCACTTCTGTGGTGGCGGGGCGCCATTGTGCCCTTGCCGGAGGAGCTTCAGCCACGGGAAGCATTTGGTCTCGGTGCCGCACAGATTCGGCGTGATGGCGCTGCCGCCGCACGAGCACGGATCCTCTGCACCGCGGCACATTCGCCGCAACACGGCCGAGGGCGGACGGTCATCGGCCGCTGGTGCGAGGAGCCTCAAAGATCTCCCCAGGTTCTCCCCGACGTCCAGATGTGCACCGCGCCGCCAGGCTTGCCGTCCGATGGAGTGGGTGACGCGAGTGACGCGACGCCTTCCGGCGTCGCGTCACTCGCGAAAACGCACCACCCGCGCGGGAAGGAACCCGCAGGCCATCCCCCTACTCCGGCGGCGTCGGCGTGTCCGCGCTGCGGTACATGGCCTGGAGGTCCATTTCGAGCTTGACCGTGGGGCCGACGACCGCGATGCCCTTGGCGAGCATGGTGCGCCAGTTCAACGTGTAGTCCTCGCGGTGCAGTTCCGCCGTGGCGAGCGCGGCGCAGCGCAGTTCCTCGGCGTAGCCGCCGTTGACGACGCCGAGGTAGCCGGTCTCGAGGTCGACCGTGCGGCTCACGCCGTGCATCGTGAGGGCGCCCTGGACGGTCCACTTGGAGCCGCCCCGGTAGATGAAACGGTCCGAGCTGAAGTGGACGTACGGGTAGTTCTCGACATCCAGGAAGTCGGCGGAACGCAGGTGGTTGTCGCGGGTGTTGTTGCCCGTGGTGATCGACGCGGCGTCGATGCGGACCTCGACGCGCGAGTCCGCCATGTCGGGCGCGATCTGGATGCCGCCCTCGAAGCGCGTGAAGCGGCCGTGGACGTGGGCCATGCCGACGTGCTTGGCGATGAAGCGGATCGCGGTGTGCGGCGGGTCGAACATCCAGGTGCCGGGCTGCGGCAGTTCCGGCGAGCGGCCCACGTGCAGCTGGATGCCGGTGAGCGGCAGCGTCTCGCCCTCGACGACCTCGACCGTCTGCTGGAACGGCTCCAGGCCCTCGGCCGCGATCAGGACGCTGTAGCGGCCGGGCTGCAGCGTGACGAAGATGAGGCCGAAGGGGTCGGTCGTGGCCTTCACCGAGACGCGCCCGCTCTGCGATTGAGTCACCGTCACCTCGGCGCCCGGCATGGGCTGACCGAACGGGTCGGTCACCTCACAGTGCACACCACCCGCGCCCGGGGGCACGGAGTGGGCTGGCCCGCCCCCTCGCCCTGCCGAACCGGCGCCCTTACGGCGAAACAATGCGAGGGGCATGAGGGGCCTTTCTTGGACATCTGTACGAGCGCGCCCACCTTGCCATGCGCCCCGACTGCCCAAATGGGACGGAGTCCCGTATTCCGGCAGGCAGGAACCCGCCAATTCACAAGACCCACACCTTTCCGACGCCACCCGCCCCCTGGACGTCACCCTTCTCCCCTCGCCCCCCGTGCGTGTTCACAGGTTCTCCAAAAGGCGTTGACGGCACAGGAAGCGCTCTGGCAAGGTCACGAACCCGGCGCCACCCCCACGTGGGACCGAGGAGATCCCCACCCGATGAAGTCAAGGCACACCTCCGCCCACAGGGCCGCGCCACGCGACTCCGCCCTGCGGCGATTCGCCGAGACACACTGGGCCAGGGAGCCGGTGGTCGTCCCCGACGCCCCGGCGCTGGGCCTCGACCCGGCCGACGCCCACGCGATCCTCCGCACGGCGGCCGAGCACTCCGATTCCCCACCCCTGCACCTGGCCACGGCCGACGGCATCCTGTGCGAGCCGGGACCGCTCCTGCCCGGCCCCGCCGACCGGAGTCTCGGCGGGTACATCGCGCGCCTCGCCTCCGCGCCCTCACTCGGCGGCGACGGCTGGCTGCTGACCGCCTCCGACCCGCTCTGCCGGGACTTCCCGGCATGGTCGCGGGTACGGGACGCCCTGGCCGGGCTCTGGCGGTACGTCGGGTGGCCCGCGGTCCCGGTGGCCGCCGAGCTGGCCGTCGGCGACCGGCACCGCGCCGTCACCGAGTCGGGCGACCCCGGCGCCGCGTCGCTCACCTGGGTCATCGACGGCGAGCTGAGCGTGCTGGTACGCCCCGAACACACCGGAACCGAGTACGAACTTCGGGCCAGGGCGGGTGACTTGGTGCACTGGCCCGCCGGGAGCCGACACCTCGATCACCGTACGGGACCGTGCACGACACTCCGGGTGAGCGTGCCCGCCCGGACGGCCTCGGCCCTGCCGCTGGTCACGGAGGCCGTCCACGGGCTGACGCGAAGATGCGCCCCACACACGGACACCCCTGTCGCACTCCCCCATCCGCTGCCCGCGAGGGCCGACGGACGGTTGGCGCTGCCCGCTCAACTCGCCGACTCCGCACGCCTGTTCACGGACACTCTCGCCGATCCGGACGTCGAGCGGGCCCTGCTCGCGCGCTGGGCCGGGCTGCGCTCCGCGGCAGGGCTGAATCCGGCGCCCGCGCCTTGCCCCGCCGTGCCCCTCACCTCCCGACACCGATTACGACGTGTCACCGAGGTCATCCGGGTCGCCACCGGTCCGGATGACGCGCTGTGGGCGGCGAACGGGCATGTGTGGCCAGTACAGGGCCGCGCGGCCGACCGCGTGCTCACCGGCCTGCGCACGACACACCAGGACACCACCGTGGCCGACCTGGCCCGCTCATCGGGCCTGTCCGACCGCTCTCCTCACCTGCACGGCCTGCTCCGCGAACTGTGCCGTTCACGGGCCGTCGCGGTCACCCCACCGGAGCCGCGCCCGTGACGGCGGGCGCCGCCACCCCGATCGACGTCCTCCGCCCCGTCGACGGGTCCGTCGACTGGCGCCGCCTCGCGGAGGACCACTGGGACCGCCGCCCCGCGCTGCTCCGCCCGGTCCGCGCCCCTGGCCCCGCCGCCCCCTTCGACCCCCACGAGGTCTTCGAGGGCGCCGTCGCCGCCGCGCACCACGCCACGGCGGATGCCGACGGACGGGTGCGGTTCACGCTGGGGCCGCGCCGCCTCACCGACCCCGGCGATCTGCTGCCCCGGCCGGAGGACGGCTCGTTCGCCGCCTACGACCGTCGGCTGAAACGGCAGTTGGGCGAGACACCCTTCGCCCTCGTCGTCCGGGAACTGCACGCGGGGCACCATCCGCTGTGGGCCCGGGAGCGGGCCTTCCTCACCGGCCTCTGGGACGAGGTCGGCCGGTCCCTGACGCCCATCGGCACGGCGCTGTGCCACGGCACGTCCGCGCCGCCACGCCCCCTGCCCTCCCGCCACCGCGCAGCAACGTTCCTCTACGTCCTCCACGGCCGCCACCGAATCCGCCTCACAGGGCCGGGGAACCGGCTCTGGGCGGCCACGGCGGTCCCCGGCGACCTGCTCTACTGGCCCGCCGACCACGAGCACACCGTGGCCGCACCCCGCTCCCCCGCCACGACCGTGCACATCACCGTTCCGCGCACACCCTCGCCGCTCATCGGCCATTCCCCCTCGCACGGGACGTGGGGCGCCGTCGACACCCTCGTACCGGACGGTGAGCCGCCCGACGACCTGCCCGGCACGCTGCCTCCGGCCCTCGCGGCGGCGCTCGACCACCTCCGCCGGGAGACCCGCCGCGCGCCGCTCCACCGGCGGCTGGCCCACGAGGTGTTGCGGCATGCCACGGACGGCGGCCTTCGCCCGGTGCCGGCGCCCACACGGCCCGGCTACTTCACCGACGACGACGCGGTGCGGGCCACGGAACGCGTGGTGTGGATGCCCGCCGGCGGACACCGTCTCGTCGCGGCGTGCGGACACGTCACGCGGACCGGCCTCACGGCGCGCGAACTGGGCGCCCTGATCGGCCGCTTGAACGGTGGCGAACCGCTGCCGGTGAGCGAACTCACGCCGTCCGCACGCCGGTTGCTGGCGCGGCTGTCCGCGTTCCGCGCCGTGGAACGCCTGTAGGGCCCCGCCCCCGGTCCAAGTCCCGCCGCGATACGCAGGACTTCTGCGAAATTATCGTACGGGTGGGGTTCCTTGGGCTCCGGCCTTGTGCAACAGTCCTGCACAACTGGACCGACGACGCGGCGGAGGCACAGCCCATGGCCGGGCGCGACCGGGCTCGCGGGCACGATCTCGCGGCCCTTCGTGGGCTCAACACCGCTGTGGTGCTACGGGCGTTGCGCCAGGAGAGCCCGCAGACGGTCGGCCGGCTCACCGGCTCTACCGGTCTGTCCCGACCCACCGTGGAGGCCCTGGTCGAGGAGCTGGCCGCACGGGGCTGGATCGCGGAGACGACCACGCCGCCCGCCGTACGTTCCCCGGGGCGGCCCGCGCGCCGCTTCCGGTTCCGCGCCGAGGCCGGGCACGTCGTCGGCGTCGACATCGGCCTCAAGAAGCTGGTGCTGCTCCTCGCCCGCCTCGACGGCGCCATCGTCGCGCGGCACCGCGAGGAGTTCCCCGCGGACCTGACCGGCGCGGAGCGCATCGAGCTGCTGCGCACCCGGCTGCGCGCCTTCCTCGCCGATCAGCGGCTCGGCCCGCACGACGTGTGGTCCGTCGGCATCGGTGTGCCGGGCATGGTCGACGACACCGGCCGGATCCGCTCGGTGATCGTCCCGGACTGGACCGACCTGGACCTGGCGGCCCGGCTCAGGGGTGAACTCCCCTGCCCGGTACTCGTCGAGAACGACGTGAACCTCGCGACGCTCGCCGAACACTGGCAGGGCGCCGCCGCACTCGCCGACGACGTGGCGTGCGTGCTCGTCGGACGGCGCATCTCGTGCGGCGTGATGATCGGCGGGCGGCTGCACCGGGGGCGCCGCGGCGGAGCGGGCGAGCTGGGCATCCTGCCGCAGCTCGGCCTGAACGCTGCCGGGGACGCACTCGGCTGGGACGGCGCGCCGCTGCCCGGCGAGTCGGAGACCGACGCGCTCGCGCGGGCCGTGCGCGCCGAGGACCCGAAGGCGCTCGCCGTCCTGGACCGCTACCTCGCCGGGGTCGCGCCCGGCATCGCCGCGCTCGTCCTCGCCCTCGACCCCGAACTCCTCGTCCTGTCCGGCGCGTTGGCCCCCGTCGGCGACCCACTGGGCCCCCTGCTCGCCGCGCACCTCTCCCCCTTGACCCTCCACGTCCCCCGCATCGCGGTCAGCACGCTGGGCCGCGAGGGCGTGGCCCTCGGCGCGGTGCGCCGCGCCCTTGACGAGGTGGACAGCCACCTCCTGGACGGGGCGGGTCCTTCGCGCCGCAGCTGAACACCCGCTCTCCGAAAGGAGCTTCATGCCACCCCTCGATGTGGGCCTGATCGGCGCCGGCGGTATCGCCCGTGCCCATCTGCCCGCCTGGACCGCCCTGGGCGCGCGCGTCACGATCCTGTCCACCGACGGTCGCGCGGAACAACTGGCCGCCAAATACGCCGAGTTCGGCGTGACAGCGGTGCAGAGCCTTGCCGAACTGCTCGACCGGAGCACCGTCGTCGACGTGTGCACCCCTACGTACACGCACCGGCAGCTCGTCCTCGGCGCGATCACCGCGGGCAGGCACGTGGTGTGCGAGAAGCCGCTCTCGCTCGATGTCGCCGAGGCCCGGGAGATGGCGGACGCGGCGCGGGCGGCCGGGGTGCTGCTGTTTCCCGCTCACGTGGTGCGGTACTTCCCCGCGTACGCGGCGCTCGCCGGCGCGGTGGCGAAGGGGGAGATCGGGGATCCGGCGGTGCTGCGGTTCACGCGGTCCGGGTGTTTTCCCGTGTGGGCGCCGTGGTTCTCCGACCCCGCGCTGTCGGGCGGCATCCTCGTCGACCAGATGATCCACGACCTGGACTTCGCGCGTCTGCTCGCCGGAGACGTCGTGCGGGTGCACGCGCAGGTGCGCGGCAAGCAGGACGCGGGCGCGGTCGCAGGGGACGTGGCGACCGGGACCGCGGTGCTCACGCACGCCTCCGGCGCGGTCAGTCATGTGCTCGGTGTGTGGGGGCTGCCGGACCTGCCGTTCCGGACGACGTTCCGGATCGCGGGGCCAGGCGGGATCCTGGAGCACGATTCGACCGCCCACCGCGGCTTCCGGGTGCTGGCGCAGGGGACGCGTCCGCGCGGTGAGGGAATTCCGGGCAGCCCGATGACGGAGAGCCCGTATCTGACGGAGCTGCGGGAGTTCGCGGCGGCCGTCCAGGGCGGTCCTGCGCCCCGCGTGACGGCGCACGACGGCGTCGAGGCCGTGCGGATCGCGTGCGCCGCCGCCGAGTCCGCGCGTACGGGCGCGCCCGTCGAACTCAAGGTGACCGAGGAGGCCGGGCTGTGAAGGGCGTACAGGACGTGAAGGTGGGTGTGCTGTCGTTCGCGCATGTGCACGCGGGCGGATTCGCGCGGCAGCTCGACGCGATGGACGGGGTGGAGGTGCTCGCGGCCGACCCCGACACGGATCTCGCGGCGCCGGGCGAGGTCCGGGGCAAGGACTTCGCGTCGCGGATCGGCGTCAACTACGTCGACACGTATGAGGAGTTGTTCGCTTGGGGGCCCGACAAGGTCGTGGTCTGCTCGGAGAACGTGCGGCACCGGGAGCTGGTCGAGCGTGCGGCCGCGCACGGCGTCGACGTGCTGTGCGAGAAGCCGCTCGCCACGACGCCCGAGGACGGCGCGGCGATGGTCGAGGCGTGCCGCGCCGCGGGCGTGCGGCTCGCGGTGGCGCACCCGGTGCGGTTCAGCCCGGCCTATCTCGCGGTGCGCGAGGCGGTGCGGGCGGGCACGACGGGTGAGGTGCTCACGGTGGCGGGCGCCAACAACGGCTATATGCCGGGGGCCAGGAGCCGTTGGTTCACCGATCCCGAACTCTCCGGCGGCGGCGCCGTCATGGACCACACCGTGCACGTCGCGGACCTCCTCGACGACCTCTTCGAGGCCTCCCCCGCGCTCACCGTCTACGCGCAGACCAACAACCTGCTGTACGAGGGCCGGGCCGCGGTCGAGACGGCGGGCCTGCTCACCGTGACGTACGCGAACGGGGCCGTCCTCACGCTCGACTGCAGCTGGAGCCAGCCGGGGCACCATCCGGCGTGGGGCGGGCTCTCTATGCAGGTCGTCGGCGAGCGGGCGGTGTTGGAGATGGACGCCTTCGACCAGAAGGTGCACGGCTTCAGCGAGACGGCGCGGGCAGCCGTGGAACTTCCGTACGGCGTCGACCTGGACGCGCTGATGCTGCGGTCCTTCCTGTTCGGAGAGGGCCCCGTGGAGGTGACCGACGGCGCGGCCGGGCTGCGCGCGGTGCGGATCGTGGCGGCGGCGTACGAGTCGGCACGGACAGGGAAGACGGTGCCGGTGGCCGGCTAGGGCGCGCCGTTCGGGTCGGGCCGGGCGTTCAAGGCGTGCGACAGCGCGCCCATGCTGATGTCGACGACCGTGCGCAGCTGCTTCCGGCTCGCCCCGGACCTGCTCAGCACGGCCAATGACTGGTTCACCGCCGCGAGATGAACCGCGAAGTCGTCGGCATCGTTCCCGGCCAGCCCCGCGGCGTTCAGGGCGGTCCGCAGTCGCGCGCACTGGGCGCCCAGGGCTTCGGTGGCACGTGCGGCGATGGTGGCGCTGAGCACCGGTGACGCCATCGCGGTCTGGGCGACCAGGCATCCATCGGGTACGTCGGGGTCGGCGATGCGCTCCAGGGTGACCTCGAAGAACGCCCGTACCGCCTGGAGCGGTTCCTCGGGCGCACGGGAAAGCGCCTGGTCGTACCTGGTTCCGTACCGCGCGGCGTAGCGGTCAAGGCAGCGCAGGTAGAGCGCGTCCTTGTCGCCGAACGAGGAGTAGAGGGAACTGCGGTTCAGTCCGGTCGTCCTGGACAGGTCGTCGACCGACGTGGCGGCGTGTCCGGCCCGCCAGAACTGGACCATTGCCGCGTCGAGCACGACGCCCACGTCGAACTGCTTCTTCCCGGCCATCACGCACGCACCTCGTTCTCGGACTTCTCTGACTTCTCCGACCAGCCGTTGTGGCGCTGCCCATCCTATCTTGAACTATTCAGTTCAAGATGCCTTAGGCTCGTGGAATGACCGACGACACCATGACCTCGAACCGCTCCCGCGACCGGAACCCGTTCCCCGGGCTGCCGCTGCACGACCTTGCGGGCTTCACTCACCACTGGGTCGACGCGGCGGGAATCCGCCTTCACGCCGTGGAAGGCGGGCGGTCGGCCGGTCCCACCGTCGTGCTGCTCGCCGGGTTCCCGCAGACCTGGTGGGCCTGGCGAAAGGTGATGCCGGGACTTGCCGAGCGCTTCCGCGTGATCGCGATCGATCTGCCGGGGCAGGGCCACTCCGACCGCCCTCACGGGGCCTACGACACCCACACCGTCGCTTCGCACGTCCAGGCCGCACTCGACGCGCTCGACGTGCCGACGTACTGGCTCGTCGCCCACGACATCGGGGCCTGGGTGGCCTTCTCGCTCGCCCTCATGCACGAAGAGCGCCTGCACGGCGTCGCCCTGCTCGACGCCGGCATTCCCGGAGTCACCCTCCCGGACTCGATCCCGACCGATCCCGAGCGGGCCTGGAAGACCTGGCACTTCGCGTTCCACCTGGTGGCCGAGCTGCCCGAGACCCTCCTCACCGGCCGCGAGCGCGAGTACGTCGACTGGTTCCTGAAGGCCAAGACGCTCCTCCCTGACACCTTCGACGACGCGGAGATCGACCACTACGCCGCCGCCATCGCGACCGAGGGCGGGCTCCGGGCATCTCTCGCCTACTACCGCGACGCGACGGAGTCGGCGCGCAGGAATCATGAAGCTCTCGGGCGGGGAAACCTGACCGTCCCGGTCCTGGGAATCTCCAGTTCCCATGGCTCGATCCCCGACATGGCCGCCTCGATCGGCCCGTGGGCGGAGAACGCGACCAGGGCCCTCATCCCACAGGCCGGGCACTTCATCCCCGACGAGCAGCCCGAGGCAACGGTGGACGCGCTGACCGCGTTCATCGATCCCGAGCGCGTCGGGTAGTTCGCCGGTCAGCCGCGGGGCTCCCGGCCGACGGCGGCCAACACCCGGGCCGCCTCACGGACCGCCGCCGTGTTCGCCTTGCCCTGCCGGGACCCCGCCAGTTTGGCCTTGATGTGGTCGCGGACGGTGATCGGCTCGTAGGCGAGGCCGGCATCGGCGTCGAGGTGGCTGGGCAGCGTGGCGATGACCGCGTCGATGTTGCCGTCGTGGAAGTACGCCACCGAGCGGCGCCGTTTGATGGTGCCGTCGACGATCGGCGGCTTGACCCGGTGCAGGGTCGACATCCAGCGGTCGTTGGTCAGGCGGGCGGTCAGATCGCCGAGGTTGACCAGCAGGCCGCCCTCGACCGGGGACACGTCGTGCCAGACGCCATCGATGTCGAGCACCTGAAGGCCGGCGACGCGGTCCGCCCACAACACCGTGACCAGACCGAAGTCGGTGTGCTCACCCATCCCGGTCAGGTCGCCTTCGAGGGTCACGGTGCCTTCGGGGAGCGCGTAGTTGTTCATGCGCAGGACGTCGACGGAGTGGTCGGTGAGCGCCTCGAAGTGGCCGGGTTCCAGGCCGAGGGCGTCACCGAAGGCCCGGGTCAGGATGCGGGCGACGCGGCCCGCGTGGGCGAAGTAGGCCTGCACGCGCGGCTCGAAGGTGTCGAGTTCGGCGGGCCAGACGTTGCGGCCGTAGTCGTCCTCGGAGAGGCCCAGGCCGGGGAAGGAACGGGCCTCGGTGCCGACGTTGAACGCCTCGAAGAAGTCGTTCATGCGGGACGCCGACTCGACTCCGAGGCTGAGGCTGAGCGACTCGCTCTTGGGCGGGCTGTAGCCGCGGTTGGCACCGGTGACCCGGTAGGCGTTCTTGCGCTCGGGCGGCAGCGCGAAGAAGTCGTCGACGGCGCCGGCCAATCCGTCGAGCACCGCGTCCGGGACGCCGTGCCCGAGGATCTGCACGAAGCCCACGCGGGTGCAGGCGTCGTCGAGGGCGCGGGCCACGCGGGCCAGGTCCTCGCCCGAACCCCCGTCCACGTAAGGGCCGATGTCGACGACGGGGACCTCGAACGGGGGCGTGGTCGGTTCGGGCACGGGCGTCTCCCTTGGTGAGGGCTTCGGCGAGGCGGTCGCCGATATCGTCGGCGCGGGTATTTTCCGCGCACGGTCACTGCCGTTTCGTCAGCGTAACGCTCCGGGCTCCGCCCAACAGCCCGGCCGGATCCGGTCACATGGGCCCATCACATGGATTTCCGCACACTTGAGGTCCCCACCCTCTCCACACTTCGGGCACGTACGGCAGGATGTCCGCAGAGCGCCGCGACCGCGACACCGGTCGGGGCGCCGCCTCCGGCCCCGAGCAAGCAGGTTCCACGTGACGAAACATCACATACCCGTCCCCATCGCAGCGTTCGGCCCCCGTACGGGAGGTGCCCGATGAGCCGCGGCGTCGAACTCCACGACCTGATCCTCGCCGGAGTCGCCCTCGTCGGCGGCCTGCTGGCGGGGCTGCTGCTGCGCACCCTGCTGCGCTGGCTCGGCGTGCGCGCCGGGCAGACGCGCTGGGCCGGGGACGACGTGCTCGTCGACGCGCTGCGCACGCTGGTGCCGTGGGCGGCGGTCGCGGCGGGCGCCGCGGTGGCCTCCGAGGTGCTGCCGCTCACCCCGCGTACGGGGCGGAATGTGAACATGGCGCTCACGGCGCTGCTCATCGTCGTGGCGACGCTGACGGCGGCGCGGGTGATCACCGGCCTCGTGCGGGCGGTCGCGCAGTCCCGTGCGGCCGTGGCGGGTTCGGCGACCATCTTCGTGAACATCACGCGGGTCGTGGTGCTCGCGATGGGCTTCCTGGTCGTTCTGCAGACCCTTGGGATCTCCATCGCGCCGCTGCTCACCGCGCTGGGCGTGGGCGGCCTGGCCGTGGCGCTCGCCCTCCAGGACACGCTCGCCAACCTGTTCGCGGGCGTGCACATCCTGGCCTCCAAGACCGTGCAGCCCGGCGACTACATCCGGCTGAGCAGCGGCGAGGAGGGCTATGTCGTCGACATCAACTGGCGCAACACGGTGGTGCGCCAGCTCTCCAACAACCTCGTGATCATCCCGAACACGCAGCTGTCGGGCACGAACATGACCAACTTCAGCCGGCCGGAGCAGGAGATGACCCTCACCGTGCTCGCCGGTGTCGGCTACGACGTCGACCTCGAAGAGGTCGAGCGAGTGACGGTCGACGTCGTCACCGAGGTGATGAAGGAGGTCGAGGGCGCCATGCCCGAGCACGAGCCGCTCGTGCGCTTCCACACCTTCGGCGACTCCCGGATCAGCTTCAACGTCATCCTGGGCGTCGGCGAGTTCAGCGACCAGTACCGGATCAAGCACGAGTTCATCAAGCGGCTGCACGCGCGCTTCCGCGCGGAGGGCATCCGCATCCCGTCGCCGGCGCGGACGGTGGCGCTGACGACCGGCAGCCCGTCGGTCGTCATCCCGCATCAGCGCGACGCGCAGGAAGCACCGCTCGCGCCGCCCGTCTAGGACCTGTCAGCCGTGGTCGGTGGAGTCGAGGATCTCTCCGACCACGCGGGACGCCGTCCGCACCATGAACGGGTTCACATCCCGGTAGTACGCCAGCTCGTGCACCGCGATGGTCAGCGCCCAGCCACGCCCGCGCGCCCACGCGTCGTCGTCGACCGCCGCGGCCTCCCGGAAGATCCGCCGCTCCGCCCCGCCCAGGACGTACCAGGCGGTGATCAGGTCGACGGCCGGGTCCCCCGTGCCCATGCACCCGAAGTCGATGACCGCGCCGAGCCGCCCGCCGGACACCAGGAGGTTGCCGGGCTGAAGGTCCCCGTGCAGCCACACGTCGCGGCCCGCGCCCGGGGTGCGTACCGCCCCGTCCCACACGGCGAGCGCGGCCGCGGAGTCGAGCGTCCCGTCCAGACGGTGGATCACCTCGCGGGTCCCGTCGGCCCGTTCGGCGAGCGGCCGCCCGCGGAACGACTCCGGTGCCCCGGCGGTGTCGATCGCGCGCATCGCCGTGACGAAGCCCGCCAGATCCTCGGCCAGCGCCCCGGGCCGGTCGAGCCGCCCCACGGCGGGGTTCTCGCCGGGCAGCCAGCGGTGCACCGCCCACGGCCACGGGAAGCCGTGCCCCGGCTCCCCCTCGGCCACCTGCTCCGGCACGGGCACCGGCAGCCGGGCCGCCAGATACGGCATCCACTGCCGCGCGCCCGCCAGCTCGGGCACGACACCGGGCAGGCGCGGCAGCCGGACCACCCACTCCTCGCCGAGCCGGTACAGAACGTTCTGCGTGCCGTGCGAGTCGACGTACTTCAGGGGCAGGTCCGCCCACCGCGGGAACTGCTCGTCGACGAGCGCGCGGACGAGGTCCTCGTCGATGTCCGGCTCGTCCTGGTGCAGCTTGCGAACGCCCATGGTCACCTTTCGCGGGAACGGCCCTTTGGCCGGGCCGAGCGTAGTCACGTACGCCCGCGCCCGGCGATCGCTTTTCCCACGCGTCACGAGTCACCCGTCATGTGTCACGCATCCCCCGGTGTCACCCGGAGACCGAGGGCCGCCCGTTCTCGATGTGGCCCATCAGGCGCCGCGCGAAGTCGGGCTCGTCCTCGCAGCGCACCACCAGGTCGTACCAGCCGTGGGTCTTCGCGGCGGGGTGCGTCACGGTGGTGCTGTCGCCGGGCGCGACGCGGACCTGGCGGGTCAGGGCGGCGGCGTCGGCCGCGCGGACGTAGGCCCGCGGGCGGACGGTGAACACCTTGGCCCCGGTGCCGTGGTTGGCCAGCGTGATGCGCACCTCGCGGGTCTTGGCGCGCACGCTCGACGTGACCTCGGCGGTGGACGCGGCGAGTCCGGCGAACTCGCGGCGGAAGCCGTTGGGCCCGGTGACGGTGAACCGGTAGCGGTCCTTGGCCGGTGTCACGCTCAGGGCGCGGGTGCCGGAGACGTCCCGGTGCTGCGGCACGTCGAACTCGCCCTCGTACGGGTAGAGCGCGAAGTGGGCGCTGGAGGCGCCGGTGTTGGAGAGGGTGACCTCGACGCGGCCGTCGTAGAGCCGTGCGTACGCGTCGGTCTGGTACGGCAGCGGGCGCGCGGGCCGGGTGCCGGGCTCCTGCACGGGCATCTTCTGGTCGGCCGGCGGGGTCGGCCTCCAGCGGGCGGCGGCCGGTGGCACCGGGCCCGGACTCTGCACGGCGGGCTGCTTCTCGGCGGTGTCGAAGTCGAACGCCGAGGTCAGGTCGCCGCATATCCGGCGGCGCCACGGCGTGATGTTGGGGTCCTCGATGCCGGTCCACTTCTCCAGGAAGCGGTTGACAGAGGTGTGGTCGAACAGCTCGGAGCACACGTGACCGCCCACCGACCAGGGCGAGACGACCAGCATCGGCACGCGCATGCCGAGCCCGGTGGGCTGCCCCTGCCACCACTCGTCGGTCTCGTCCGGCTCGGGCACGGGCGGCGGGACGTGGTCGAAGAAGCCGTCGTTCTCGTCGTAGTTGATGAGCACGACGGTCTTGCGCCACACGTCGGGGTGCGAGGCCAGCGCGTCGAGCACCTTGTAGGGGACGCTGGCGCTCGCGGCGGGCACGGAGACGCTGGGGTGCTCGGAGTCGACCGCGGAGGGCACCAGGTAGGAGACCGCGGGCAGCTTCCCGGCGGCGACGTCGGCGGCGAAGCGCTCGGCCAGGGTGCCGGTGGGCACGCGGCGCAGGGCGCGCTCGAACAGGCTGCGCTCGGCCTTGGTGAGCGCGGCGACGCCCTCCTCCAGGAGCCCGAGCAGCCGCTCCCGCTCGGCCGTGTCATCGGCGTCCCTCACGAGGGCGTAGAACGACTCCATGTACGTGTGCCCGCCGGTCTTCGCCAGCGCCTTGCGGGCGACCGACTTGAAGGTGGCGTAGAACTCGATCTGGTTGTCGGTGAAGTTCTCCCACTCGGTGTACGTCTGCCAGCTGCGGCCGTCCTTCTCCAGGAGTTCGGCGAAGGTGGGCCAGTCGTAGCCCTTGTGGGTGCCCTCGGCGTAGGCGTCGTTGCCGATGGCGCGCCCGCCGCCCGGCTCGTCACCGGAGTTGCCGCTCCACAGGTAGTTCCGGTTGGGGCTGGTGGAGCTGTGCATGGAGGAGTGGTAGGCGTCGCAGATGGTGAAGGTGTCGGCGAGCTCGTACTGCAGCGGGATGTCGGAGCGGTCGTAATACGCCATGGTCGCCGCGGTCTTGGCGGAGACCCACTGGTTCATCCAGCCGTTGTTCCAGGCCTTGTGGCCGCCGTTCCAGTCGTGGTTGAGGGCGTCGATGTACTGCAGGTCGTGCTGCTGTGCCTCGGCGGCCGCGCGCACGGAGAACGGCAGGACTCTCTTCAGGCCGTCCGGCTGCTCGAACACGGGTTTGCCGTCGGCGAGTTGGACCGCGTTGGGGTCGCCGAAGCCGCGGACGCCGCGCAGCATGCCGAAGTAGTGGTCGAAGGACCGGTTCTCCTGCATGAGGATCACCACGTGCTCGATGGCGTCGAGCCCGCCGGACGGCGGCTCGGCGGCCAGTGCCTGCTGCAAGGAGGGCGGGAGCAGGGAACCGGCGGCCGCGGCGCCGACGGCGCCCGCACCGAGGGCAAGCGCACGGCGCCGGGACACGTGCCTTGAGAGGGGATCGGTCATGTCGGCGACTCCTGGGTTCGATGGCGGGGCGGACGGTACGCAGGGACGCTACGAGTGCAGACGGTACGGATGGTGAGCACCGGATGAACTCACGTCGGCACCACACAATCAAGCTCTGGACAAATGTGAGCATGGAATTGCTTGAATTTGACGAGTAGTGTGCGCCGCATGCTGGCAGAGCGACGACACCACCTGATCCTGCGTGCGCTGCGCTCCGGTGGGCCCGCGTCCGTCGCCGAGCTCGCCGAGCAGCTCACCGTGAGCCCGGCGACCATCCGCCGCGACCTGGTGAAACTGGAGGAGGACGGCCTCCTCACCCGCGTGCACGGCGGCGCCGTCATGGAGGAGGGCGACCAGCCCTTCTCCGAGGTCGCCCAGGTGCGCGTCCCCGAGAAGGACACCATCGCCGAGCACGCGGCGTCCCTGATAGCGGAGGGACAGTCCGTCCTCCTCGACATCGGGACCACCGCGTACCGCCTGGCCCGCCAGCTCCACGGCCGCCGACTCACCGTCATCACCAGCAACTTGGTGGTGTACGAGGAGCTGGCCGACGACACCGGCATCGACCTGGTGCTGCTCGGCGGCATGGTGCGCCGCGAGTACCGCTCCCTGGTCGGCTTCCTCACCGAGGACAACCTGCGCCAGCTGCACGCCGACTGGCTGTTCCTCGGCACCAGCGGCGTCCGCCCGAACGGGCAGGTGATGGACACCACCGTGGTGGAGGTTCCCGTGAAGCGAGCCATGATCGCGGCCGCCGACCGCACGGTGCTCCTCGCCGACTCCTCCAAGTTCCCCGGCACCGGCATGGCCAAGGTGTGCGGCCCCGACTCCCTCGACGTTCTCGTGACCAACTCCTCCGCGCCGGCGCCGACATGTGCCGCGCTCACGGAGGCCGGCGTGAAAGTAGTGCACGTATGAAACTGACGATTCTCGGCGGCGGCGGATTCCGGGTGCCCCTCGTGTACGGGGCCCTGCTCGCCGACCACGCGGAGGGCCGCGTCACCGAGGTCGCCCTCTACGACCTCGACGGGCAGCGGCTCGACGCGATCTCCCGGGTCCTCGCCGAGCAGGCCGAAGGGGTGCCGGACGCGCCGGAGGTCACCGTCACCACCGACCTCGACGAGGCGGTGCGCGGCACGGACTTCGTGTTCTCGGCGATCCGGGTGGGCGGCCTCGAAGGGCGTGCGGCGGACGAGCGGATCGCGCTCGCCGAGGACGTGCTCGGCCAGGAGACGGTCGGCGCGGGCGGCCTCGCGTACGGCCTGCGGACGCTCCCGGTGGTCGAGGAGATCGCACGCCGCGTCGCCCAACTCGCCCCGGACGCCTGGTTCATCAACTTCACCAACCCGGCGGGCCTGGTCACGGAGGCCCTCTCGACACACCTGGGCGACCGGGTCATCGGCATCTGCGACTCCCCCGTCGGCCTCGGCAAGCGCGTGGCCCGCGCACTCGGCGCCGACCCCCAGAACGCGTGGGTCGACTACGTGGGCCTCAACCACCTGGGCTGGCTGCGCGGGTTGAAGGTCAACGGCCGCGACGAGCTCCCCCGCCTCCTCGCCGACGACACCCTCCTCGGCTCCTTCGAGGAGGGCAAGCTGTTCGGCACGGAGTGGCTGCGCGAACTCGGCTCGATCCCCAACGAGTACCTGCACTACTACTACTTCAACCGCGAGGCGGTCCACGCCTACCAGGAGGCCGAGGCCACGCGCGGCGCGTTCCTGCACGTCCAGCAGTCCCGCTTCTACGACCGGATGCGCGACCCGGCGGCCCCGCCGCTCAAGACGTGGGACGCGACGCGGGCCGAGCGCGAGGCCACGTACATGGCGGAGAACCGGGAGGCGGCGGGCGCCGGCGAGCGCGACGAGGCCTCCCTCACCGAGTCCGGCGGCTACGAGAAGGTGGCCCTCGACCTGATGCGGGCCATCGCCCGTGACGAGCGCACCACGCTGATCCTCAACGTCCGCAACCGCACGACCCTTTCGGCTCTCGACGCGGATGCCGTGATCGAGGTGCCGTGCCTGGTCGACGCCAACGGGGCGCACCCCGTCGCCGTCGACCCGCTGCCCGGCCACGCCACGGGCCTCGTGACGTCGGTGAAGGCGGTCGAGCGGGAGATCCTCGCCGCCGCCCGCTCCGGCTCGCGGGCGACGGCGGTGAAGGCGTTCGCGCTGCATCCGCTGGTGGACTCGGCGAACGTGGCGCGCCACCTGGTGGATGAGTACCGGCAGGCACACCCGGGCCTCGCCTACTTGCGCTGATCCTCCCGGTGCTCGACCGAGTTCCGGTACCCGTACGCCGCGTAGACACCGACCCCGATGAGCATCCACACCGCGAACCGGACCCAGGTCACCCAGTCCAGGTTGCTGATCAGCCACACGGAGAACGCGACACCGATCGCCGGAACCCAGGGCACCAGCGGCGTACGGAAGGTGCGCGGCAGATCGGGCCGCGTCTTGCGCAGCACCACCACGGCGATCGCGACCACGATGAACGCCACCAGGATGCCGATGTTGGTGAGGTCTGCGGCCTCCCGGATGGGCAGGAACCCGGCGATCAGCGCGGACCCGATCCCGACCGGCCAGATCACCCGCGTGGGCACGTGCCTGCGCGGGTGGTTGCGCGCGAAGTAGCGCGGCAGCAGCCCGTCGCGGCTCATCGAGTACCAGACCCGGGACACCGCCAGCATGTTGGCGAACGCCGACGTGGTGATGCCGATGACGGCACCCACGGCCACGACGAGCCCGAGCCCGCCGAGCCCAACTGCCCCCAGGGCACTGGAGAACGGACTGGCCACATCAATGTCCCGATAGTTCTGCATCCCCAACAGCACGACACACACCGCGAGATAGATGAACGCGGCGATGCCGAGCGAGACGAGGATGGCCTTCGGCAGCACCTTCTTCGCCTCGGCGCTCTCCTCGGCGGCGGCGCTCATGGCGTCGTACCCGTAGACGGCGAAGAACGCGGTGGCTGCTCCGGTGAACGCGCCACCCACCCCATAGGGCAGGAACGGCGTGTAATTCCCGGCCTTGATGTGAAAAGCCCCGGCGACTACCACGAGCGCGACGATCCCCAGCTTCACCACAACAAGGATGGTCTCGAACCGCGCCGACTCCTTCGTCCCACGGGACAACACAAAGGCAAGCAACAGACACAACAGCAGAGCGAACAGATCAACACGATGCCCGGACCCGGTGCCGGGCGCGCCCAGCATCCAGGTCGGCACATCAATGCCCACATGCTCAAGGATGTACGAGAAGTACCCGGACACCGCGATGGCGACCACGGCCACGATCGCGGTGTATTCGAGCAGCAGGTCCCAGCCGATCGCCCAGCCGACGAACTCGCCGAGCGCGGCGTACGAATAGGTGTAGGCGGAGCCCGCCTTCGGGATGGTGCCGGTGAACTCGGCGTAGCAGAGGGCGGCCGCGCCGCTGGCCACGATGGCGATGAGGAACGAGAGCATCACGCCGGGCCCGGCGTCCTCGTTGGCCACGACGCCGGCCAGCGAGAAGACTCCCGCGCCGACGAGGCCGCCGAGGCTGAGGGCGACCAACTGCCAGAGCCCCATGGTGCGTTGCAGGCCTCCGCTGGTCACCTCCTCGGAGTCGTCGACGGGCTTGAGTCGGAAGATGCCGGCGCGGGAGAGGAGTCTGCCGTCGGGCCCGGCCGGGTCGCGGGGTGGATTCGTTGTCGTACGGGACACGGTGACTACTCCTGAGGGGTCTGCGGAGGCCGTGCTGCGCCTGCTGGTCCGTCGCTTCAGAGCACGAAGCCGTGCGGGAACGGGTCGCGCGGGTCGAGGAGGTAGTTGGCCGTGCCGGTGATCCAGGCCCGACCGGAGAACTCCGGTACGACGGCGTCCAGTTGACCGACCTTCGCAGCGCCGACGAGCCGTCCGGTGAACCGGGTCCCGATGAACGACTCGTTCACGAACTCGGTGTGCAGCGGGAGTTCGCCGCGCGCGTGCAGCTGCGCCATCCGGGCCGAGGTGCCGGTGCCGCACGGCGAGCGGTCGAACCAGCCGGGCTGGATCGCCATGGCGTTGCGCGAGTGCCGGGCGGTGGAGTCGGGGGCGAGGAACTGCACGTGCTTGCAGCCGCCGATGACCGGGTCGAGCGGATGCCGCGGCCGGTTGTGCTCGTTGATGGCGTCGGAGATGGCGAGCCCGGCCTTGAGGATGTCGTCCTTGCGGGCCCGGTCGAAGGGCAGCCCGAGCTGATCAAGCTCAGTGATCGCGTAGAAGTTCCCCCCGTACGCCATGTCGTAGCGCACCTCGCCGTAGCCGGGCACCTTCACGGTGGCGTCCAACTCCAGCGCGAAGGAATCCACATTCCGCAAAGTCACCTGCTCGGCGACCCCCTCCCGAACAGCCACCCGAGCCTCGACGAGCCCGGCGGGAGTATCGAGCCTGACGACGGTCTCCGGCTCACTCACCTCCACCATCCCGGTCTCCACGAGCACGGTGGCGACACCGATGGTGCCGTGCCCGCACATCGGCAGGAAGCCGCTGACCTCGACGTACAGGACACCCCAGTCCGCGTCGGGACGGGTCGGGGGTTGGAGCACGGCGCCACTCATCGCGGCGTGGCCACGCGGTTCATCAACGAGGAACCGGCGAAGCTCATCAAGGTGTTCCAAGGCATACGTACGCCGCTCGGCCATGGTGTCACCGGGGATGGGCCCCACGCCGCCGGTGACGACGCGGGTCGGCATGCCCTCGGTGTGGGAGTCGACGGCACTCAGTGTGCGGACGGACCGCATTACGCCTCCCGGTTGTCGAGCGAGGCGATCGCGCGGGCCATGTCGGCCTCGACCTGCTCGCGCATCCCGAGCAGCAGCGCGCCACGCGGCGGCCGGCAGGGCCCGCCGAACCGCCCGACCTGTTCCATCCCCAACTTGATGGCCTGTACGAACTCGGTGCGCGAGTCCCAGCGGAAGGCGGCGACCAGCGGCTCGTACAGCGCCCGCGCCTCCTCCACCTTGCCCGCGAGCGCCAGGTCGTACAGGCGGGCGGACTCAGCAGGAAACACATTCGGGAACCCGGCGAACCACCCGGTGGCCCCCATCAACAGACTCTCAAGCACCACATCATCGGCACCACTGATGATCTCAAGCCCCGGCGCCTTCTCCTTGATCTCCAGCACCCGCCGCACATCACCGGAGAACTCCTTCACGGCGACGATGTTGTCGATCTGCGCGATCTCACCGAGCAACTCCGGCGTGAGATCGACCTTCGTATCAAACGGATTGTTGTACACCATCACAGGCAGCCCGACAGAGGCCACCGCCTCGAAGTGGTCAATGACGTCACGGGAGTTGGCGCGGTACAGGGTGGGCGGCAGACACAGCACACCGTCGGCCCCGTCCTCGGCCGCGACCTCGGCCCAGTGCCTGGCCTGATGCGAGCCGACCCCGTGCACCCCCACCACGACGACGCCATCGCCACCGACCGCCTCGATGGCGGTCCGGGCCACCCTCCTTCGCTCCTCATCCGTAAGGGAGGAGTACTCACCGAGGGACCCGTTCGGACCGACACCGCGGCAGCCGTTGTCGATGAGCCAGCGACAGTGCTCGGCGTACCGGTCGTAGTCGACGGCGAGCCCGGCTGGCGCGGAGGCGTCCTCGTAGTAGGGCAGGGCGGTGGCGACGACGACACCACCAAGACCGATGGAGCCCTTCTTCTTCTGCTGCTGCTTGCTGTCAGTCATGAACTGCTCTCCTCTGTACGGGAGTTGCTGTCGGACGTAGCAGTGGTTCCGGAACCGGCGGCCAGATCACCGAGCCGAATCGGCCGGGCGATGGGCCGCCGATGCTCACTGGCCGGAGGCAGGCCTTCGATGTGGAGGTCTCCTGCCGGCCCCTGCAGCCGCGCGCCGATCTCGGCGACGGTGGGCCCGCACATCCGGGCCTGGCACGGCCCGAGTCCGGCGCGGGTGGCGAGCTTGGCGGCGCGCGGGGCCGCGGTGGACTCGTTGGTGGCGGCGCGACACACGGTGGCGTAGTCCGTCTCCTCGCACCGACACACCACGGTCTCGGGCCGCAGCCAACTCGTCCAGCCCGTCCCGATGGGGTGTGCACGGGCCAGCCGGGCGGCGAAGGCACGCCCCTGGTCACGACTGGTCCGCAGCCGACGCACGGAGGCGATGTTCCGGTCACCTCTCGCGGCCAGCCACCCGGCGAGCGCACCTTCCACGCGGGCGGCAGGCGCGCCCGCGACGCCGGTGATCTCCCCGGCCGCGTACACGTCGGGGCAGGTGGTCCGCTGGTCACCGTCGACCTCGACGAACTCCCCGGCCGAGGTGGCACGCAGCGCACACCCGGCAGCGAGCGGCAACTCCAACTGCGGACTGAACCCATGCGAAACGCACACCGCATCGACCGCCACTGTGCGCTCACTGCCGCGCACCACCGACCAGTCAGCACGCAGCCGAGCGACGACGACCTCCTCGACACACCCGTCACCACGCGCCTCGACGACAGTACGTCCAGTGCGGTACGGAACCCGGTGCCGCGCCAACAGCCCGCCGTACTCAGCCAGTTCGGCCGCCTTCCCACCTTGCGCGGCGAGCTCCCAGGGACGCCGCCCCCAGCCCCGGGCGAGGGTGCCCGAGGTGTTGGCCTCCAGCACCTCACGCACCCGCGACCCGGCCTCGATCAGCGACGCGGCCACCGGCAGCAGGAACGGCCCGCTCCCCGCCACGACCACCTGGTCGCCGACCACCACCCGCTCCCCCTTCGCCAGCGCCTGCGCCGCGCCCGCCGTGTACACGCCGGGCAACTCCCAGCCGGGGAAGGGCAGTACGCGGTCGTGGGCGCCCACCGCGAGCACCAGCGCGTCGGGGTCGAGGGTGTGCCGGTCCCGGCCGCCCCCGTCGACCGGACCACGCAGCACGTGCACGCGCGGTGGCCCCGGCTCCGCCGGATCGGGGCGCTCCAGGGCCCACACGGCGGTCTCGGACCACCAGGCGCAGCGCGGGTGGGCGAGGACCCGGCGGCGGCGTGCGTCGAAGGCGCGCCAGCCGTGGTGGAGGTGCTGTGGCCGGGCGGCGGCGTAGGCCTCGGGGAGCATCCGGTGGTACTGGCCGCCGGGCTGCTCGGCCTCGTCGATCAGGGTGACCCGCGCGCCCGCGCCGAGCGCGGCGTCGGCGGCGGCGAGCCCTGCGGGCCCGGCGCCCACGACCACTACGTGGCGTGTCATGTGGCCTCCGTGGGGGTGGGGTTGGGTGCGTCGGTTTGGGGACTGTGGCGTGAGACTTCGATGTGGCCGTAGTTCTGCGTCACAGTTCCGAGCCGCCGCCCCCGCGTGCCTGCGTACGCACCTCGTCCCCGTCCCGGGCCCGCCTGCGGCACGCCCGTACGTCGCGCTCGGGGCCGACCGTGACCAGGCAGTCGAAGCAGGCGCCGATGCCGCAGAAGACGCCGCGGGGCGCGCCGGAGCGGCCGCTCCGCCAGGCGCGGCGGCCGGAGGCGAGGAGGATGCCCGCGATGGACTGGCCCTCGATTCCGGAGACGGGCTCGCCGTCGACGGTGATCGTCAGCGGCGTCTCGCGCCGCTCGACGGCGTCCGTGGCCGCCGGTATGCGTCGTGGGCTCATGCCGCCCTGCCTTTCTGCGTGCGTCCCAGGACGGCCGGCCGGTCCACTCGGAACGGCGTCGCGTCGATCTCGGTCGGCCGGCCCAGGAGCAGGTCCCGCACGAGGCGTGCGGTGCCCACGGACAGGCCGATGCCCGCGCCTTCGTGGCCGCCCGCGTGCCACAGCCCGGCGAGGCGCGGGTCGGGCCCGATGACGGGCAGGTGGTCGGGTACGTAGGGTCGGAAACCGCCGTAGGCGCGCATCACCGGCACGTCCGCGAGGGCCGGGAAGAGGCGCAGCGCCTTGGCCGCGATCGCGGACAGCGCCTCGACGCTGAGCCGGTCGTCGAAGCCGACGCGGCGGCGGGAGGAGCCGATGAGCACGCTGCCCGCGCGCGTGGATTCGACGACGGCGGAGGTCTGGAGGTCCTCGGCGCTGCTGCCGACGGCGCCCACGTAGTCGGCGTCGTACACCTTGTGGAAGACGGTGGGTGGGAGGGGTGTGGTGACGAGGACGTCGCCGCGGCGGGGACGTACGTCGATGGGGGCGCCGAGGCGGGTGGACAGTTCGCCTGCCCAGGGTCCTGCGGCGTTGATGAAGATGTCGGCCTCGATGAGGTCGCCGTCGGATGTGCGGACGGCGGTGAGGCGGTCGGAGCGGGTGACCGCGCCGTGCACCTCGCAGTGGGTGCGCAGGGTCGCGCCGGCCCGGAGTGCGTCGGCGAGGAGGGCGGCGGCCGCGCCGGCGGGCTGGACCTGGGCGTCCTCTGGGTAGTGGATCGCCGCCGTGTGGTCGCGGGTGACGTACGGCTCGGCGGCGGCGAGGGCGGCGGCGTCCAAGGTCTCCGCCCGTACGCCGACCGCGCGTTGGGACTCGGCGAACTTGGCGAGTTCGCGGGCGCCGTCGTCGGTGGTGGCGACGACGATGCCGCCCTTGGGGTCCCATTCCGTCAAGTCGTCCATGCCTGGCGCTTGTTCGGACATCTCGGCGACGATCTGCGGCCACAGGCGCCGCGACAATTGCGCCAACTCGAGTTCGGGGCCCGGGCCTTTGTCGGATACGAGGATGTTGCCCTCGCCGTGCGCGGTGGTCGCGGCGGCCGGGCGGCCGCGGTCGACGACCGTGGTGGCGCAGCCCGCGCGGGCCAACTCCCGCGCACAGGCGGATCCGACGATTCCGGCCCCAAGAATGACCGCCCGCGTTCCATACATCGAACCGCCTCCGTTCGCTTCATCGAACAGCTCGGAGGCTAGGACGGCCTTTCAGGGGGTGTCAACGGGGCCGCAGCGAGTGATCAAAATTTGCGTGCAGCACTCAGCCACTCTCGGGCTCGGAGGCGCCCGGCTTCGGGTGCGGGATCCCCAAGTGCGCGTGCTCGTGCGGCCGGTACTGGAGCAGCAGTACCGAGTGCACGTCGCCGTCGAGGGCGGTGTAGGAGTGCGGGAGCGTGGCGTCGAAGCCCACGTAGTCGCCGGGGCCGAGCTCCACCTCGTCGCCGTCCACGCGGACATGGAGCCGGCCGGTCTGCACGATGGTGTGCTCGGTGCCGACATGGCCGAGCGAATCCTGCCTGCTATCGGCCCGCACCACCTGGTCGTACACCTCGAAGACCAGGTCACCGAACTCCATCCGGCGCAGCGGCCGCAGGTCGACGCCCTCACCGCTGAGCACCTCGACCTCCTTGGCGCGCACGACGGTCAGGCCGCCCGGCGCACGCGTCTCGAGGAGGTCGGAGACCGGCACCTCCAGGGCGCGCGAGAGGCTGAACACCGTCTCGATGGTGGGGTTTCCGGTGCCGGACTCGAGCTGGGAGAGCGTCGCCTTGCCGATCTTGGAGCGCCGCGAGAGCTCCGAGATCGACAGGCCGCGCTGTGTCCTCGCGCGGCGGAGATTGGCCGCCACCATGTCGCGGACCGACTCCTGAGGAACGTCCATAGCCTCTCCCTGACTCCCTTGACAGCGTTCGCTTTGACGAACACTATGCCGCACAACGCGTTTACTGACCCGAACGGTTTCTCGTTCGTTTCCCGTTTTCCGCGTTTTCGATGCTTTCGACGCAACAGCACCCAAGTACACGGAACTTGGAGGACTGATCGTGCTGCATCCCTCTGAACGTCTCCGGCCACTCTCCGGCTCGCGGGTCGCGATCCTCGGCGGCCTCCTCGCCGACTGGCAGCGCCGCAACCGCGAGGCGACTCTGCCGCACACGGTGGAGCAGCTCCGCGCGGCGGGCAATGTGGACAACCTCCGCAGGCTTCTGCCGGGCGAGAGTGGGGCCCTCGCGTTCCGCGGGCGGTATCCGTTTCTCGACACCGATGTCTACAAGACGTTGGAAGGGCTTGTATACGAACTTGCGCCGCCCATTGGGGAGTTGAGTGGCCGTCTGCGGGAGTTTTACGAGGAGATCGTCGCGCTCCTCCAGCGGGTCCAGGCTCCCGACGGGTATCTCAACTCCTATTACCAGGACCCCGATCAGGCCAAGGAACCCTGGTCCGACCTCGCCTGGGGGCACGAGCTCTACACCTTCGGCCATCTCACGCAGGCCGCGATCGCCGCTCACCGGCGGCTCGGCGATCGGCGGCTGCTCGATGTCGTCGTGCGCTTCGCCGATCTCGTAGTGAAACGTTTCGGGCCGGGTGGCGAGGAGGCCGTCTGCGGGCACCCCGAGGTCGAGATGGCCCTGGTGGAGCTGTACCGGGAGACCGGCGACGACGCCTATCTCGTGCAGGCCCGGCTGTTCGTCGACCGGCGCGGGCAGGGGCGGCGCAGCGGGCTGCGGCACAGCGTCTTCCCACCCTCGTACTTCCAGGACCAGGTGCCGCTGCGCGAACTGCCGTCGGTGACCGGGCACGCGGTGCGCATGGCGTATCTCGCGGCGGGCGCGGCGGACGTGGCGATGGAGACCGGCGACGCGGAGCTGTTCGACGTGTTGCGCCGGCTGTGGGGCGACATGGCCGCCACGAAGCTGTACGTGACCGGGGGCCTCGGCAGCCGGCATTCCGACGAAGCGGTGGGCGACCGCTACGAGTTGCCCTCCGAGCGGTCCTACAGCGAGACCTGCGCCGCGATCGCCACCATGCAATGGGGCTGGCGGATGTTCCTGGCCACCGGGGACGCCCCGTACCTCGACACCTTCGAGACGGTCCTCTACAACGCGTTCGCGGTGGGCCCCTCCGCCGACGGCCGCGCCTTCTTCTACGACAACCCCCTGCAACGCCGCACCGACCACGAGCAGCGCAGCGGCGCCGAGGCCGAAGGGGAGCTGCTGCGCAGACCCTGGTTCGGGTGCCCGTGCTGTCCGCCCAACATCGTGCGGTGGATGTCCCAGCTAGGTGAGCATCTCGCGGCCGAGCGCGCCGACGAGTTGGTGGTCGCGGGGTACGCCACGGCGCGGCTCGACGGGCATGAGCTGGCCGTCGACATGGCGACCGGGTATCCGTGGGACGGCGAGGTGCGGGTGACCGTCCGGGAGGCGCCGGAGCGGCCCTACGCCCTCACCCTGCGCGTTCCCGGCTGGGCCGACGCGGGCGAGGTGCGGCTCACCGTGTGCGGGGAGGTCTCGGACCCCGAGGCGGCGGACGGCTGGGTGAGCATCCGGCGTGTCTGGCGGGCCGGGGACGAGCTGGTGCTGCGGCTCCCGATGCCCGTGCGTGCCCACGGTTCCCACCCCTACCTGGACGCGACCCGCGGCGCCGTCGCCGTCGCTCGCGGCCCCCTCGTCTACTGCGTCGAGCAGCAGGACTGCGGCGTCGCCATCGACGACGTGACACTCGATGTGGCCCAGGTCGCGGCCGCCCGTCCCCGTACGGACTCGGACTTCGCGGGCGCCGTCGTCCTCGACGCGGAAGCGGGCGTCTCACCACCGGCGTCCGCCGAGCTGTACCCCGTGCTGACTCGCACCGACACGTCCCGTGCGGCCACCCCCACCGCGACCACCGGACTCACCCTCGTCCCCTACTTCCTGTGGGGCAACCGCGAGGCGGCTCCCATGCGGGTCTGGATCCGGCGCGTCTGAAGGACCCCTGGCCCCCTTCCCTCACACCGCATGCCCGCTCTTCTCCAGCTCCTCCAACTCCCTGGGCACACGCCTGTTCATCGCCCACGATCTCGCCGTGGTCCGCCGGATCGCCCACCGCGTGGCGGTGATGCACCAGGGACGTATCGTCGAGTCCGGCCGCGCCGCGGATGTGTTCGACCGGCCGCGGGACGCGTACACCCGCACCTTGCTCGGGGCGATCCCGCGCATCAACCCGGAGTGGGACCGCCGTCGGCGTGCCGCTCCCCGGAATTTCCAAGGAGTGGAGTCGGCATGACCGAGACTACCCCCGCCACGTCCGTGCCCAGGTCGAGCACCCCGGATCCCCGGATGCCGCGCCTGGCCGAACTGCCGGACTTCACCGCGTACATGGGTCAGGGCTGGGACGAGGCCGACCGTACGCCGCCGACCGTGCCGGGTGCCGCCGAGGCGGCCGCCGTGCACCGGGCGCGGCTCAGTGCGGAGTTCGCCGGGCGGCCGCTCGTGGTCGCCGCCGGGCGGGCCCCGGTGCGCAGCAATGACACCGCGTACGACTTCCGGCCCGACAGCGACTTCTACTGGCTGACCGGGTGCGCGGTCGAGGGTGCCGTGCTGGTGCTGCGTCCCGCGCCCGGCGGGCACGACGCGGTGCTGTATCTGCCGCCGCCGGCCCGCCCCGGCGAGACCGGGTTCTTCGCGGACGCGGCGCACGGTGAACTGTGGGTGGGCCCGGCCCCCGGCCTGGACGACTGGCGCGAGGCACTGCGTGTGGACACGGCGCCGCTGGGCGCCCTGGACGAGGCGCTGACCGCGTGCGCACAGCAGGGGCCGCTGCTCACCGGTCGGCTGGATCCGGAGTCGGCCCGCCGCCATGGCGTCGCGGTCTCCCCCGACCTCGGCCGCACGCTCTCCGAGCTGCGCATGGTCAAGGACGCGTGGGAGGTCGGCCAGCTGCGCGAGGCCGTGGACCGTACGGTCGAGGGCTTCGCGGCGGTGGTCCGCGAGTTCCCGGCGGCCGTGCGCGGCGGCGGCGAGCGCTGGCTGCAGGGCACCTTCGACCGCCATGCCCGCACGTACGGCAACGGTCCCGGCTACGCCACCATCGTGGGCAGCGGCCGCAACGCCGCGACCCTGCACTGGGTGCGCTGCGACGGGCCCGTGGCCGAGGACGCGGCGGTACTCCTGGACATGGGTGTCGAGACGCGCAGCTACTACACGGCCGACGTCACCCGCACCTTCCCGGCGTCCGGCCGCTTCAGCTCCGCCCAGCGTTCCGTGCACGACCTGGTGGAGCGGGCGCACCGGGCCGGGCTCGACGCCGTGGGCCCGGGGCGGGAGTGGGCCGACTTCCACACGGCGTCGATGGAGGTCGTGGCGCGCGGCCTGGACGACTGGGGGCTGCTGCCCGTCTCCGTCGACGAGGCGCTCTCCCCCAAGGGCCAGCACCACCGCCGCTATCTGGTGTGCGGCATCGGCCACCACCTCGGCCTCGACGTGCACGACTGCGCCCGCGCCGACTACTCCGCGTACCAGGGCGCCCGTATGGCCCCCGGCATGGTGCTCACGGTCGAGCCGGGCCTGTACTTCCACGCCCATGACACGACCGTGCCGCCGGAGCTGCGCGGCATCGGGGCGCGCATCGAGGACGACATCCTGGTGACCGAGGCCGGTTCGGAGGTGCTGTCGGCCGAACTGCCGCTGGACGCGGCCGGGTTGGAGCGGTGGATGGCTGCGTAGGCGGACCGCCTCTCCCTTATGTGTCTCATATATCGAACACTCATTACCGGTAAGTGAGACACATGGAAGGGTTGTGATCCTCGTACCGTCCGATCGGTACGAGGGTCGCCGGCGTCGAGCGCCGGTGGACGCACACCGCAACGCCCCTGGGATTGACCCGAAGATGTCCGCTTCTGCCACCGGCCCGGCACCTGCCAAGTCCGCCGCGCCGTCACCCGCCTCCGGCCCGAATCCGGCCGCGCCGGTCAACCCGCGCTCGCGGGTCCTGATCGCCAGCCTCATCGGGACGACGATCGAGTTCTACGACTTCTACGTCTACGCGACCGCCGCCGTACTCGTCTTTCCCGCGCTGTTCTTCCCGAGCAGCGACCCGACCACCGCGCTCCTGTCGTCGTTCGCCGTGTTCGGCGCGGCGATGGTGGCCCGGCCCATCGGTGCGGCCTTCTTCGGGCACCTCGGTGACCGGCTCGGCCGCAAGAAGACGCTGGTCGTCTCGCTGCTCACGATGGGCATCGCCACCTTCCTGATCGGCGTGCTGCCCACGTACGGGTCGATCGGCTGGGTCGCCACCGCGTTCCTCGTGTTGATGCGGCTCGCGCAGGGCTTCGCGCTCGGCGGCGAGTGGAGCGGCGCGGCGCTGGTCGCCACGGAGAACGCACCTCCGGGCAAGCGGGCGCTGTGGGGCACGTTCCCGCAGCTGGGCGCGCCGCTCGGGTTCATCATCGGCAACGGCCTGTTCCTGGTGATCGCCGCCCTGCTGCCGTCCGCGGCGGGCGCCGACCCCTCGCAGCCGTCGCAGGCGTTCCTGTCGTGGGGCTGGCGGATCCCGTTCCTGTTCTCGGCCGTGATGGTCGCGATCGGCCTGTGGGTGCGGATGCGCCTGGTCGAGGCGGAGGTCTTCACCAAGACGCAGGAGACCAAGCAGGTCCGCAAGCTGCCGCTGGCGACCGTGTTCCAGCACCACTGGAAGCAGTTGATCCTCGGCACCTTCGCGATGCTGGCGACGTACGTGCTCTTCTACCTGATGACGACGTTCTCGCTGAGCTACGGCCGCACCGCCACGGACGCCGCCGTGCCCGGGCTCGGGTACAGCTACACCACCTTCGTGCTGATGCTGATCTTCGGCGTGGTCTTCTTCGCCGCGTTCACGCTCATCTCGGGGCCGCTGGCGGACAAGTTCGGCCGCCGCAAGACGCTGGCCTGGATCACCGCGGGCATCTTCGTGTTCGGCCTGGTGTGGGTGCCCCTGATCGGGCTCGGCACGCTCGGTGTGGTGCTGTGGCTGGTCCTCGGCTTCACGCTGATGGGCCTCACCTTCGGCCCGATGGGGGCGCTGCTCCCGGAGATGTTCCCGACGTCCGTGCGCTACACCGGCTCCGGCATCTCGTACAACGTCAGCTCCGTGCTCGGCGCGGCCGTCGCCCCGTTCATCGCGGTGGCGCTGTGGGATGCGGGAGACGGCTCTCCGTGGCTGGTCGGTGTCTACCTGTCGGCGATGGCCGTCCTCACCTTCGTCGCGCTGCTGTGCAGCAAGGAGACGAAGGACGTGCAGCTGGAGGCGGGCGAGAGCCCGGCGTAACCACCGACTGCGCAAGAAGCCCGGGCCGCCCTTTCACGGGCGGCCCGGGCTTTCGCGTGTCACACCCTGCCGGGGTCGAACGTCTGCAACAGGACGCGCAGTACCTGCCGGTTCGTGGTGGCGGCGAAGGCGTCCGCGGGCGTCGTCCAGCGCAACGAGAAGCCGCGCTCGCCGCCGAGGCGGAAGCCGCGCCCGAAGGTGCGCACGCGCCGGTCCCCGCTGCCGGCCAGCCACTCCATGTCGGCGGCGCGGAAGCCCTGGTAGCTCGTGGCGCGGATGTCCCCGACGCGTCGGTACACGGTGCGCTGCCGCAGCCCGGGTTCCACGTCGTCGCGCCAGACCGCGACCGGGTCCCGGTCGACGCGCTCGGTGTAGGTGACGGCGAGGTGGCGGGCGTCCCCGCTCGCCCCGAAGTCGACGCGGTAGGCGCCGTCCGGCGCGCGGGTGATGCCCTGGCGCCGCCAGTCCGTCGGCAGGGCGAGGGAGAAGCCCTCGGGCGCGTCATAGCGGCGGAAGCCGGCCGGCAGGGCGGTCGCCGTGCCGGACGGGGCGGAGGTGGTGGGGCGCGCGGAGGGAGCGCGGCCCGTATCTTCGCCTCCCGAAGCGCCCCCCGGCGAGGCGGAGCCCGAGGAGCCGGCTCCGGGCGACTGGTGGGTGACGGCCAGGACGGCGACCGTCACGGTGACGACGGCCAGGGTGGTGCCCACCGCCATGGCCCGCCCGCCCCACTCCCGGCCCGCCTTGCGGGCCGCCGCGTACGCGCCGCGCAGCCGGGGCCGCGGCGGCAGTGCGGCGACCGCGTCCGGGTCCTCGTCCAGGACCCGGGTGAGGACCTCGCGCACCACGCCTCGGGGCAGCCGCTCCCGGGAGTCCTTGCGCAGCAGCCCCTCCACGGCCCGGGTCAGCGAACCGGCCCGCTGCGGGGCGTCCAGCGGCAGCCGGTCCACGCTCCGCAGCGTGGACTCGGACCTGCCCCGGTCGCGGTAGGGCGGCCGCCCCTCGACCATGCGGTACAGCAGCGCGCCGAGCGCCCACAGGTCGGACGCGGGCCCGATGCGTTCGTCGCGGGCCTGTTCCGGGGCGGCGTATGCGGGGGCGGTCAGCCTCGGGGCCAGGGTGGCGCCGGCGAGGCCGAACCCGGTGAGCACGATGCCGCCCTGGTCGTGCACGAACACCTGGCCGGGGCCGAGTTCGCCGTGGGTGATGCCCTGCGCGTGCGCGGCGTCCAGTACGTCGAGCAGTTCGAGGCCGATGCGGGCCGCCCGCATGTAGGTGACCGGGCCCTCCACGTCGAGGAGTTCGCCCAGCGGCAAGCCGTCGATCCGCTCGGTCACGGTCCACAGCGTCCCGGCCTCCGTGACCGCGTCGACCACGGTGGCGACCCGGCCCGGCCGCAGCCGCCGGACGGCCTCGGCGGTGCGCAGGACGCGCGCGGTGATCCGGCGGGCGGCGTGCCGGTCCGTGCCGTCCGGGAGCAGGATCTGTGTGAGCAGCCGGGGCCGCTCGGCCTCCAGGTCCTCGCCGCTCCAGCAGACCTGGTTCGTCTCCCGATGGACGACCTCCAGGAGCCGGTACCGCCCGGCGACCGTGCCTGCGGCGGACCCGCACCCCTCGACCATGCTCGTCCCTCCGTTGCGCCTGCGGCTGGCAGCTTGCTGAGGGATACGAGGGGTGGGGGCGGGTCCGTTCAGCGGGACCCGAGGAAGGAGAGGTGTGCTCGGGAAAATGTCGCAGTCATACGTGTAACTGCGACATTTTCCTGAACAGGTGCCACCTACGTCGCGAGCCTCGGCGGCCACTCCCCCGCCACCAGCACGCCCTCCGCGTACGCGCGGGCGACCAATTCCGTGCGGTTCGACGCGCCCCAGCGGCGCGACAGTTGGCGCAGGTGGTAGGTGACGCCGTCCGTCGTCAGGCCGGTCTCGCGGGCCGCGCGGGCCGTCGTGGCGCCGGCGGCGAGCAGGGCCAGGATCCGCGCCTCCTGCGGGTGCGGCGGCGCGGCGGCGGACGGCGGGCGGTCGGACGCGGCCGTCGCGTCGAACACCCGTACCGTCACCAGCAGATCGGGCACGCGGTGCGCGGTCTCGCTCACCGTGTCGACGATCAACTCGCCCCGGCGCCGCGCCCCGTTGCCGCCGATCCAGGCCACCGCCACCGTGTAGCGCGAGCGGCGGCGCGCCTTCAGCGCCTGCGCGATCCGGTCGACCTGTGCCTCGTCGACCGGCACGAACAGGTCGAGGATCGCGCGCCCCTTCAGGCGGCCCGCGGTGGTGCCCCACTCCAGGGCGAACGCGGCGTTCACCAGCCGTACGTCGCCGTAGGGATCGCACACCGCGACCGGCATCGGGATCCGGTCGAACAGCACCATCGCGCGGTTGCGCCACACCACCGCGTCCCCGGTGTCCACCGGCTCCTCGCCTCCCGCCGTCCGTACGTGTCGTCCCTGCCACGGACGGCGCCCGCGCACAAGTCCGATACACCGTCAGCCACTACACAATCATGTAGTGGAGAGGTGCTGACCGGCAGGGGGAGCGGATCAAGCTGGGAAGCGCAGTTCCCCCCACTCCGCGACAGCAGGTTCCCCCCTCCGCGAAAGGCACCGCCCCACCATGCCGGACTCCGCGCCCGTCCCCTCCCCCACACCCGACGACAGCGCCTACGCCGCCGCCGGGGTTCCCGTCGTCGACGTCACCACCACCGGTCTCGGCCCCGGACCGTTGCAGCAGATCATGGGCCTGATGCGGGAGCACGGTCCGCAGCTGGTGCGGCGGGTGCACGGGCGGGACGCCCTGTTCGTCTCCGACCTCGACCTCGTCACCGAGCTCGCCGACGAGTCCCGGTTCGCCAAGAGCATCGGGCCCGCGCTGCGCAACGTCCGCGAGTTCGCCGCCGACGGCCTGTTCACCGCCTACAACGACGAACCGAACTGGGCGCGCGCCCACGACATCCTGATGCCGGCCTTCGCGCTCGGCTCCATGCGTACGTACCACCCGGTGATGTACAAGGTCGCGCGCCGCCTCGTCGAGTCCTGGGACCTGGCCGCCGGCGACGGCAGCCCGGTCGACGTGCCCGGTGACATGACCCGGATGACGCTCGACACCATCGGGCTCGCCGGTTTCGGCTACGACTTCGCCTCCTTCGAGAGCAGCGAGCCGCACCCGTTCGTCGAGGCGATGGTGCGCTGCCTGGAGTGGAGCATGAAGCGCCTGGCGCGAGTGCCCGGCGGCGACTACGAGGCCGCGGACGCGGCGTTCCGCGCCGACGCCGACTACCTCGCCCAGGTCGTCGACGACGTGATCAGCGCGCGCGTCGAGAGCGGCGAGCGGCACACCGACGACCTGCTCGGCCTGATGCTGACGGCGCAGCACCCGCGCGACGGCTCCACGTTGGACACCGCCAACATCCGCAACCAGGTCATCACGTTCCTGATCGCCGGGCACGAGACGACGTCGGGCGCGATGTCCTTCGCCATGTACTACCTCGCCAAGAACCCGGCCGTCCTCGATCTCGTACGCCGCGAGGTGGACGCCCTGTGGGGTGACACCACGGACCCGGAGCCCGACTTCGACGAGGTCGGCCGGCTCACGTACACCCGCCAGGTCCTCAACGAGGCGCTGCGCCTGTGGCCCACGGCCGCCGCGTTCAGCCGGGAGGCCCGCGAGGACACCCTGCTCGGCGGCCGCATTCCGCTGCGCGCCGGGCAGGGTGTGACCGTGCTCGCGCCGATGCTGCACCGCGAGCCGGTGTGGGGCGACAACCCGGAGCGCTTCGACCCCAACCGGTTCACGCCGGAGGCGGAGGCGGCGCGCTCCCCGCACGCGTTCAAGCCCTTCGGCACCGGTGAACGCGCCTGCATCGGGCGGCAGTTCGCACTGCACGAGGCGACGATGCTGCTCGCGATGCTCGTGCACCGCTACCGGCTCGTCGACCACGCCGACTACGAGCTGTCGGTGAAGGAAACCCTCACCCTGAAGCCGGACGGCTTCACCCTCACGCTCGCCCCGCGCACCCCGGCCGACCGCCTGCACACTCCCCTACCCGGCGCCACCACCAAGCCCGAAACGGACCTGGTGGCCGACACACTTCCGGCCCGGGTACTCCCCGGCACCCGCGCCCTGTTCCTGCACGGCAGCAACTACGGCACCTGCACGGGCCTCGCCGCCCAACTCGCCGACGAGGCGACCGCGTTCGGCTGCGAGACGGAGGTCGCCCCGCTGGACGCGTACGCGGAGGGCCTTCCCACCGACCGTCCCGTGGTGATCGTCGCCGCGTCCTACAACGGCCGGCCCACCGACGACGCCGCGCGGTTCGCCGCCCGGCTCCTCGACGCCAGCACACCGACCGAGGGTGTGACGTACGCCGTGCTCGGCGTCGGCGACCGCAACTGGGCCGCCACCTACCAGCACTTCCCCACCCGCATCGACGAGCGCCTGGCCGAGCTCGGCGCCGAGCGGCTGGCCGAGCGGGCCGCCGCCGACGCCTCCGGCGACCTGGGCGGCACCGTCCGCACGTTCACCGCGGACCTGCGCACCGCGCTCCTTGAGCGGTACGGGGACCCGGAGGCCACCGCCACCGCCACCGACACACCCACGGCGCCTTACGAGATCCGTGAGATCACCGGCGGACCGCTGGACGCCGCGTCGGCCCGGCACGGGCTCACCGCACTGACGGTCACCGAGACGCGGGACCTGACGGCGCCCGGCCACCCCCGCGTCAAGCGGTTCGTGCGGCTCGCGCTGCCCGATGGTGTGTCGTACCGGACCGGCGACCACCTTGCCGTCCTGCCCGCGCACGAGGACGGGCTCGTCGACCGCGCGCTGAAGGTCCTCGACCTCGACCCCGACGCGCTGCTCGACATCCGTGACGCCCGTCCGCGCCGCGACGCCCTGCCGCTCGACCGGCCCGTGACGGTGCGCGAACTGCTCACGTTCCACGTCGAGTTGCAGCACCGTCCTGGCCCGGACGAGGTGGCCGCGCTCGCCGCCGCCAACCCCTGCCCGCCGGAGGCCGCCGCACTGCGGGAGCTGTCCGCCGACGACCCGCGCACCTTCCTGGAACTGGTCGAGGACCACCCGGCACTGCGCGACGCGCTCGGCTGGGACCTGCTCCTCGGCCTGCTGCCGCCGCTGCGCCCGCGCCACTACTCCATCTCCTCCACCTCGGCCGAACTCCCCGGCCACGTAGACCTGATGGTGTCCGTGCTCGACGCGCCCGCCGCCTCCGGCAACGGCCGCTACCGGGGCACGGGCTCGCACCACCTGGCCGGGATCCGCCCCGGCGACACCGTCCTCGGCCGTGTCCAGCCGTGCCGAGACGCCTTCCGCATCGGCCCTGACGCCCCCGAGCCGGTCATCATGATCGCCGCGGGGACGGGCCTCGCCCCGTTCCGCGGAGTCGTCGCCGAACGAGCCGCACTGGACACCCAACTGCCGCCCGCACTCCTCTACTTCGGCTGCGACCACCCCGAGCGGGACTTCATGCACGCCGACGAACTCCGCGCCGCCGACGCCACGGGCGCGGTCTCGCTGCGCCCCGTCTTCAGCGACGCCCCGGTCGAAGGACACGCCTTCGTCCAGCACCGCATCGCCGCCGAGTCCGCCGAGATCGGCCGCCTCCTCGACGCCGGGGCGCGGGTGTACGTGTGCGGGGACGGCGCCCGCATGGCACCCGGCGTACGCGCCGCGTTCCGTGCGCTGCACCGCGAACGCACCCCGGGTGCCGACGAGGCCGCGGCCGAGCGGTGGCTCACCGAGCTGATGGCGGAGGGGCGGTACGTAGAGGACGTGTACGGGGGCTGACCGTTCACGTCCCCACAGGGGCGGCCGCTCAGTTGGCCTTGTCGGTGAATTCGGTCGTGTACGTCTTCTTCAGGTCGATGGTGGCGTTCTTCAGGTTCGGGTTGAAGGACTTCAGGACCCGCTGCACGGTGGCGGGTCCGTCGGCCGGCATCCGGCCGTCCTGGGTGAACATGGGCAGCGTGCTGTCGATGGCCTGGGCGTACAGGCCTTCACCGCCCTGCGCGTAGTCGCTGGGCATCTTGGCCGCGATCTCCTTGGCGCTGTGCGCGGACATCCACTTGAGGGTGCGCACGAACACCTTGGCGAGCTTTTGAACGGTGTCCTTGTGCCCGTTCACCCAGTCGGTGTTCATGTACAGGCTGGAGGACGGGTACAGGCCGCCCAGCGCCTTCTTGGAGCCCTCCGGGGTCCGCATGTCGACCACGGCCTTGCCCAGCTTCTTGTCCAGGATCTGGGCGACGGTCGGGTCGGTGGTCATGCCGCCGTCGATCGAGCCCTTCTTCAGGGCGGAGATGAACGTCTGCCCTGCGCCCACGGCGACGTTGGTGAACTTGTCGGTGGAGACACCGTCGTGGACACCGAGGTACTTGGTGAGGAAGTCGGTGGACGAGCCGAGCCCTGTGACACCGAGCTTCTTCCCCGCGAAGTCCTTGGGCGACTTGAGGCCGCCGGCCGCCTTGTTGGAGACGACCTCGACCTCGCCCGGTGTTCTGGCGAGCTGGACGACGGACTCGACCTGCTTGCCCTTGGTCTGCAGGTCCAGGGTGTGGTCGTAGAAGCCGACGACGCCCTGCACGTTCCCGGCGACGAGGGAGGTGGTGGCGTCGATGCCTGCGGGCTCGCTCAGGAGCTCGATGTTGAGGCCCTCGTCCTTGAAGTAGCCGAGGCGCTGGGCCAGCATCGCGGGCAGGTAGATGACCTTGTCGATGCCACCCACCATGATCTTGACCTTGCCGCCCTTGCCGCCTCCCCCGGCGCCGTCCGCGGCCTTGGAGGAGACCTCGTCGGCGCAGCCGCTGAGGGCGGCCAGCGCGGCGATGACCGCGGTGGCGGCGGTGAGTTTGGTGGTGAGAGTGCGACGGGACATGTGACGGGACACGTACGGCTCCTGACTGGTGAAGCGGTGAGGGAGGGTCAGCGGGCGTCGTTACTGGCCGGCTTCCAGCGGAAGAGCCGGTTCTCCAGGAAGGTGAGCAGGCCCTCGGCGAGCAGCGCGACGACGGCGAGGATGACCATGGCCGCGTAGACGCCCGCGGAGTTGAAGGTGCCCTGGGAGGCGGAGACGAGCAGGCCGATGCCCTTGGTGGCGCCGATGTACTCGCCGACGATGGCGCCGATGAGGGCGAAGCCGAAGCTGACGTGGAGGCTGGTGAAGATCCACGAGGTGGCGGCGGGGATGACGACCTGGAAGGTGACCTGGCGGTCGCGGGCGCCGAGGATGCGGGCGTGGTCGATGATGTGCCGGTCGACCTCGCGGGCCCCCTGGAAGGCGTTGAAGAAGACGGGGAAGAAGACGAGGACGACGGCGGAGGCCACCTTGGAGGCCGGGCCGAGGCCGAACCAGATGAGGAAGATCGGGGCGAGGACGATGCGCGGCAGCGCGTTGAGGACCTTGATGTAGGGGCCCATGACGTCGGCGAGGAAGCGGACGCGGCCGAGCGCGATGCCCAGGACGACGCCGCCGATGACACCGATGACCCAGCCGAGCAACGCCTCGTAGAGCGTGTACCAGATCTGTTCGAGCAGCGATCCCTGCGGAGTGCCGTGCAGGGCCCACTGCTGGATCTGGTCCCAGATCTTCGAGGGCATGGAGAAGTTGAACGGGTCGATGATGCCGGCCCGCGAGAACCACTCCCAGACACCCAGGACGAGGACGAGCAGCGCGGCCCGCGACAGGAGGACGATGCCGCGGCGCCTGCGCGCGGCCCGGGCGCGCTCTTCGGTACGTCCGGTCCTGGTGACCGGGGCGGCGGGGGCGGTGGTCGTGTCAGGCGGCATGCTGGGCGCCCCTTTCGCGGGTGATGCGGACCTCTTCGCCCAGGGAGGACCAGATCTCGCGGTAGATCTCGACGAAGCGCGGCTCCAGGCGGATCGACTCGACGCGGCGGGGCCGCGGGAGGTCGATGGTGAAGATCTCCTTGACGGTGGCCGGGCCCGCGGTCATGACGACGACCTGGTCGGCGAGGGCGATGGACTCCTCCAGGTCGTGCGTGACGAAGACGACCGAGGAGCCGGTGCCGGCCCACAGCTCCATCAGCTCGTCCGACATCAGGGCGCGGGTCTGTACGTCGAGGGCGGAGAAGGGTTCGTCCATGAGCAGGATGGACGGGTCGTTGACGAAGGTGGAGGCGAGGGCGACGCGCTTGCGCTGGCCGCCCGACAGCTGGTGCGGGTAGCGGTCCTCGAAGGAGCTCAGGCCGACGCGGGCCAGCCATTCGCGGGCCCTGTCCTTGGCCTCCGGCTTCGGTACACCGCGGAATCGGGGCCCCGCCATGACGTTCGACAGGACGGTGCGCCAGGGGAAGACGGCGTCCTGCTGGAAGACGAAGCCGACCCGCTCGTCGATGCCCCGCACCGGCGAGCCCGACAGCATGACCTCGCCCTCGGTCGGCTCCTCCAGGCCGCTGACCAGGGTGAGGGTGGTGGACTTCCCGCAGCCGGTGGGGCCGACGACGGCGACGAACTCGCCCTGCTCGACGGTCAGGTCGAGGTCGTGGACCGCGGTGTGCAGGGCGCCGGACGGGGTGCTGAAGGCCTTGCGAACACCGCGCAGTTCAATGGCCGGACTCGATGGGCTGCTCGTTGAGTTGGGCACGCTTGTCATGCCGCGGAACGTTAGGAACGGCGCCGCGGGCCGGGAAGTATTGGCCCGCAACCACCAGTTGTGCCTGATGCGCGCGATTCTGCTCATTGTGCCGACGGCTCGCGCAGGAGCTGCCGCCCGGGGCCTTCCCCGGCGAAAACACCTGCGGTTACGGTGCGTTCGCCCCGCGAAACGTCCGATCACGCGGGAGAGTTCCCGAAAGCAGGTGTCATCGTGGCCCGCATGCGCATCGGCTGGCCCCGGCAGGTGTTCGCCCAGGTACTGATCGCGCAGCTCCTCATCACCACGGGCGTCCTGCTGTTGCTGACGGGGCTCTTCCTGCAGCCGCTGCGCACACAGCTGGACGACCAGGCCGAGCACCAGGCCCTGGCCATCGCGCAGACCACGACGGCCGACCCGGCCATCGCCTCCGGCCTGTTGACGAGCGCCCCCGACCCACGGGGCCCTGTGCAGCGGCAGGCCGAGCGCACCCGTCGGGCCACCGGCGCGCTGTACGTCGTGGTGATGGATCTGCGCGGGATCCGCTGGTCGCACACCAACGTGCGCAAGGTGGGCCACCATGTGTCCACCGATCCGTCCCTCGCGCTGCACGGGCATGTGGTGCTGCAGATCGACCGCGGCACGCTGGGCACGTCGGCGCGCGCGAAGGTGCCGCTGCGCGACCGCTCCGGCGAGATGATCGGCGCGGTGTCCGTGGGGATCGCGTACTCCGGTGTGCAGGAGCACCTCATGGCCGCCCTGCCGGGGCTGCTGCGCTACGCGGGCACGGCGCTCGCGGCCGGTGCCTGCGCCGCGCTCCTGGTGGCCCGCATCCTGCGCAAGCGCACCCATGGTGTCTCGGTCGGTGACATCTCCGCCCTGCTGTCGGAGCGGGAGGCGATGCTGCACGCCGTACGGGAAGGTGTCATCGCCCTGGACGAGCACGAGCGGGTGCGGCTCGTGAACGACGAGGCGGCCCGGCTGCTCGCGCTCCAGGACGCGGCGGAGGGCCGCAACCTCAAGGACGTGCTGCCGCCCGGCCGTTCCCGCGATGTCATCACCGGGCAGGTCACCGGCCGTGATCTGCTGACCGTCCGGGAGAACAGGGTGCTGATCGCCAACCGGATGCCGACGCCCGACGGCGGCTCGGTGGTCACTCTCCGGGACCGTACCGAGCTCGAACTCCTGGGCCGCGAACTCGACTCCATCAAGGGCCTGTTGGACGCGCTGCGGGCCCAGGACCACGAGCACGCCAACCGCCTGCACACCGTCCTCGGCTATCTCGACCTCGACATGCCGCAGCGGGCACGCGGCTACGTCGCCGGCCTCACGCGCGCCCGGCGTGCCTTCGCCGAGGAGGTCGCGGAGCGCATCCGGATCCCGATGGTCTCGGCCCTGCTGGCCGGGAAGTCGGCGATCGCCTCGGAACGCGGCGTGACACTACGCCTGTCCGACCGCACCCACCTCCCCTCGGGGCTGATCGAGGCGCGGGACATCGTGACCGTCCTCGGCAACCTGATCGACAACGCGCTCGACGTGGTCGGCGGCGCGCGCTCGGCCCGCCCGGCCGTCGAGGTGGAGGCCTTCGTGGAGGCCGACACGGTGGTGCTCCGTGTCAGCGACAACGGGCCCGGTGTGCCGGTCGACCTGCGCGACACCATCTTCCGGGAGGGCTGGAGTACGAAGGAGTCCCCCGCCCACCGCGGCCGCGGCCTCGGACTCGCCATGGTCCGCAGCCTCGCCGAGCGCTACGGCGGCACCGCCCGCATCGCCGCGCGGGCCGGCGGCGGCGCCGTGTTCACGGTCGTCTTCCCCGACATCGTGTCGAGGGCCGCGTCACGCCTGCCCGCACTCCAACACCCAGGAGAAACCCCGTGATTGACGTTCTGGTGGTCGACGACGACTTCCATGTCGCGGAGATCAATGCCGCCTATGTGGAGAAGGTGGCGGGCTTCCATGTCGTGGGGACGGCCCACACCGCTCTACAGACCCTGCGGACGCTGGAGGACCGGCACGTCGACCTGCTGCTGCTCGACCACTACCTGCCCGACCGCACCGGCCTCGACCTCGTACGCGGCCTGCGGCAGCGCGGTGTGCGCAGCGACGTCATCATGGTCACGGCCGCGCAGGACGTCGATGTCATCGAGGCGGCGCTGCGCTACGGCGTGCTGAACTACCTCGTCAAACCGTTCACGTTCGAGGGGCTGCGCTCCCGCCTCGCTGGCTACGCCGAGCTGCGGCGCACCCTGCGGGACGCCGGCGGGGCGACGACGCCGGGCCAGCGGCAGATCGACCGCATCTTCGGGGCGGTGCACGCACCGTCGAGCGGCTCCTCGCCCGCGCCGCCCAAGGGCTGGTCCGGCCCCACGCTGGACCTGATCCGCGAGGTCATCGAGGCCGCCGAGGCACCACTGTCCGCCCACGACGTGGCCTCCCGCACGGGCATCAGCCGCTCGACGGCCCAGCGCTACCTGCGCTACCTCCAGGACAAGGGAGTGGTCCAACTGTCGCTGCGCTACGGGGACGCGGGACGCCCCGAGCATCGGTACGCGTGCGCGCCCGGCGGGCGCTAGCCTTACAGCGGGTCTCCGAGCGCCCCGTACTCCTCTTCCAGCGCTTCGGCCCAATGGGCGGGCCAGTCCGGTTGTGTGCCGTCGGCGTCGGTGAACCCGTATTCCTTGTACAGGCCCCAAGTGGCCAACGCCCGCCCGGACTTGTCCATGATGTTGGGGTCGGCGGCCAGCGCGGCGACCGCCCTCCCCAGGTAGGTCGGGGTTTCGGAGCGGGCGAAATTCGGGTCCTTGGCCGCGCCGTCGCGCCAGTTGGCCTCGGTGACGCCGAAGCCCTCCAGCATGGCCTCCGAGCGCAGGAAGCCGGGGGTGATCGCCACGGCCGCGATGCCGTGCGCCTTGAGTTCGGCGGCCTGGGCGACCGCAAGCCGGATCACCGCCGCCTTGGCGAGATCGTAGAAGAACGAGCCTCGATAGCGGGCGGTGTTGCCGTCGGTGACCTCCACCACCAGACCGCTGCCGCGGGCGACGATCAGTGGGAGCGCGAACCGGCTGGTGATCACATGAGTCTCCACCGCCTGCCGGAGCAGCCGGAGGCCAGTGTCAAGGTCCTGCTCCCACAGGGGATGCTCCCAGTCGGCCAGTGGGTCTGCACCCCATACGGAGTTGACCAGGATGTCGAGCCGCCCGTCCTGCTCGGCCGCGATCCGGTCGACCAGGGCACGGACCTGGTCCGGCCGACTGTGGTCGGTGCGGACGGGGATGCCGAGGCCGCCGGCGGCAGTGACCTTCTCTACGGTCTCCTCGATGGTCTCCGGTCGGCCCATGTCCGAGCGGCCGGCAGTGCTGCTGCGGCCGGTGACGTACACCGTCGCACCGGCGGCCCCCAGTTCGACGGCAATGCCCCGCCCGCCGCCTCGGGTGCCACCGGCGACCAGAGCCACCTTCCCGGCCAGCGGCCGTGCGTCGTTCGTCATGAATCCTCCAGGTCGTGGCGAGACGGGCGGTGTGGGGACAACAGGTTGTCGAGTTCCTGCCGGAGCCGCTGCCCGAGGGTGCCACGGCGGTCGAGGGCCCACGTCAGGCCCGCACCAGAGGCGATCGCCTGCACGGACGCGGCCAGGGCCGCGGCATCCGTCCCCGTGCGGAGCTCGCCCGCGAGCAGAGCCTCCTTGAGCAGATCCTCGATGGCTCGGCCCTGAGCCCGGTGGATGGACAGGGCATGCCGGCGGAAGTCCGGATCCGTGAGGTCGATGCACAGGAACGCCAGATGGTTGGCGAAGGTCTCCGGCGTGGCCATCGAGGCCATCGGCTCCACGATCAGTTCCGCGAGAGCCTCAAGTGCCCTTTCGTGCCTCTTACGCTCGCGCCCGGGCCGCGCGTGGGCGTCCTTCGCGGACTGCGCGGCGAGTGCCAGGAGCAGCCCGCGCTTGGACCCGAACCGCTGCACCAGCGTGCCGGGCACCAGTCCCACCTCACGCGCCACGACGGCCAGAGTGAGACCCACTGGGCCTACACGACCGATCAAATCGGCCGCCGCCCGCAAGATCACCGAATCCTCGACCCCTCGGGGGCGTCCTGCCATCACGACTCCATCAATTAATAAATGCTCGTTCATTCATAAAAGCGCGCCCGCGGCCGACGGTCAACCACGCGGCCGGGCGGGCGGACGCTCCGAGGAGACAATCCGCGTGCACTGGTCGATCCGCTTGGCGAACACTGTGCGGATGAGCTCCGAAGCCCAACAGACTGCACAGGAACGAGCCCTTGACCATGTCGCCGGACTGGCGTCGGGCCCTCCGCTCGACCCGACACTGCGGGTGACCCTCAACTTCCACCCGGACCGGCTGCTGCGCGGCAAGCCGATCCTGGACGCCATGGCGGATGACGGCGTCTACCGCTCGCAGTTCGTCACGGGGACCAGCAACGGAGGCCTGACGGCGCACCCCGGCGGTGACCGATGGCGCTGGGAGAGCCGGATCTTCGACGGGTCGTACGACGCTGCGCCCACCCACGAGCGCCCGGTGTACGGGGCTTTGAACTTTCGCCGTAGGCCGACCGGCGCAGCGCCACGGTTCGGCTCGGCCCACTTCCGGCTGACCGCCGAAACACTGGCCCGGACCACGTTCTGCTACCCGGACAGCACCCTCGAGCCCACGGACTTCGGCGTCGCGGCCGGCATGGGGCTCATCGAAGTCGCCCTGGCCGACCATCAGGACGTTCTTGACGACTGCATCGAGGCACACGTGCACGGTCCGGTGCAGCTGCGCCGCCACGCAGAGGCACTGGTCCTGGACCCCTGCTTCCGAGGCACGAGCGTCGAGGCCTCGGCCCTGCGCCTGGGCTGCGAGGTGGAGTGGCACCGGGGCTTCCGACTCACGGTCGGGGAACTCCGCCGTCATCCCGCCTATCGCGGCCAGGAGTACGTCGACTTGGGCGCGCGGATCGCCATCGACGGCGCCCTCGACCCCCGCATCGTCGGGGATGCCGCACGTACCGGTCTCTACGACCCCCAGGCGGTCAAGAAGGTGTGGCACTACCTGGCGCGGTTCGGGGCGCCCGCCTCAGCCGGCCGCTGATCATTCAGTGGGTCCGGCGCCGCGGAGAGACGCACCCGCTGGATCGGGCTGCGCCCCCGCCGTGCCCACCAGCCGGCCCTGGACATGCACGGTCAGCCGCCCGCCGGCACCAGCGCCGCCGCCGCATCGCGCGCCGCCGCCAGCGCCCGGGGGCGTTCGGAGCCCGGCTGGCCCAGGACGACGCGGGTGCTCAACCCGTCGAGCAGCGCGAGGAGTTGGGCCGCGCGGCCCGGGACGTCGTCGACGGCGAAGGCGCCCCGGTCCACCCCCTTGGCGAGGATCGCCTCCAGGTCGCGCTGCCAGCCCAGGTCCAACTCCTGCTGCGCGGCGCGCAGTTCGTCGTCGGCGCCGGAGCGCGCCCACAGTTCGACCCAGAGCATCCAGCGCGGGTCGCGGGGACCGGCGGGCAGGTACAGGTCCAGGTAGAGGTCGAGCCGGCGGGCCGGGGTCACCCGGCGGGCCAGGAGCGCCGCCCGTTCCTCGGTGAGCGCGGATTCGCTGTAGCGCAGGGCCTCGACGAGCAGCAGGTTCTTGGAGCGGAAGTAGTAGAGCAGGTGGCCGCCGCTGGTGCCGAGCCGCTTGGCGAGCGAGGCCATGGTCAGGGACGCGAGGCCCTGCTCGGCGACGACGGCCGTCGCCTCCTGGAGCGTACGGGTCCGCAGATCGCCGCCCGTCCGTCCCGGCCGTGCCGCTGTCGACCCCGTCATCCGCGCCTCCCCTCACCACTGTTCGTACTGGTCGCAGCCTACCTCTTGACGTGGGGCGGCACCCCGCCGCATCTTGAATGCCATTCAAGTTTCTTGAACGGCATTCAAGCCGCTCCTTGCGGCGAAAGACGAGAGGCGACGGCATGACGGCACACCAGGTCGCGCAGGACGCGCCCGCGCAGCCACCCCGGGACGAGGTGTTCCAGGTCGAGGAGCACGGCATCGACCCGATCCCGGAGTCCGAGCGGCACGGCGGTGCCCGCGACCTGTTCTGGCTCTGGTTCGGTTCGAACCTGACGTTCACCTACGTCATCAACGGCGCGCTGGCCGTCTCCTTCGGCCTGTCCTTCTGGCAGGCCGTGCTCGCGGTCGTCCTCGGCGGCCTGACGTTCTTCGCCATCAGCGCGGCGGGCATGAGCGGAGTACGGACCGGCACGGCGACACTGGTGATCTCCCGCGCCGCGTTCGGTGTGCGCGGCAACTGGCCCGCGGGCCTGCTGAACTGGATCGTCAGCATCGGCTACACCATCGTGAACACCGTCGTCGGTGTCCTCGCGCTCCAGGCGATCTGCGCCGAACTCGGCTGGCACGGCACGGCCGCCCGCGCCGCGAGCCTCGCCGCCACCCTGGCCCTCACCTTCGCCGTCGCACTGTGGGGCCACGCCACCGTGCAGTGGGCCGAGCGCTGGATGGCGTACGCGCTGACCATCGGGTTCGCGGCGATGCTGGTGTTCCTGCTGCCGGGCACGGACACCGGCGCCACGCCCGCGCCGGGCGGTGCGGCCGCCTGGTCCCTCGCGTTCGTCGTGGTCCTCGCCGGGCCGATCAGCTATGTGCCGATGCCCGCCGACTACACCCGCTATCTGCCGGCGACGACCACGATGCGCGCGCTCACCTGGAACGGGGCGCTCGGCGGGCTCATCTCCTCCGTGGCCCTCGGGGTCGCCGGCGCGGCGGCCGCGACGCAGGCCGACCTCACGGACGCGGTGGCCGGGACGCAGGGGCTGCTGCCGGGCTGGTTCCAGCCGCTGTTCCTCGCCCTGGTGCTCGGCGGCTCGGTCACCAACTCGATCATCACGCTGTACTCGTCCAGCCTCAACCTCCAGGTTCTGGGCATCCCCTGGAGCCGCGCGAAGGCGATCCTGATCAGCGCGGCGGTGACGGCCGCCGGTTCGCTCGCCGCGCTGTTCCTGGTCGACTTCACGGAGTCGCTGCTGTCGTTCCTGTCGCTGCTCGTCATCGTGTTCGCGCCGTGGGGCGGCGTCTTCCTCACCGACATGGTGCTGCGCCGCTGCCGCTACGACGCCGCGTCCCTGCACACCGGGCGCGCGGGCCGCTACTGGTACCGCGCCGGGTACAGCCCCGCCGGTCTCGCCGCCCTGCTCACCGGCATGGTCTTCGCGGCGCTCACCTGCGACAGCGCCCTGTGGCGCGGTCCGCTCGTGGCCCCGCTCGGCGGCATGGACCTCAGCGCCGCCGGCGCCGTCGTCGCGGCCGTCGTGTACGCGGCGCTGGCCCGCGCCAGCGTGCGCCCGCACACCGCGTAGCCACCCACCTCCCCTTCCCCGAGCACCCTTCGTACGAGAAAGAGCCTCACCCTCATGGCACCCGCACAGCACCACACCCCTGCCGACCTCGTCCTGCGCCGCGCCCGCATCCACACCGTCGAACCCGAACTGCCGCACGCCGAGGCGCTCGCCGTGCGCGACGGGCGGATCGTGTGGCTCGGCGACGACGCGGATGCGGACCGCTGGACGGGCCCGGACACCCGGGTCGTCGACGCGGGCGGGCGGCTCGTGCTGCCCGGATTCATCGACGCCCACAACCACGTCCGGCTCGGCTCGGACGACGCCTGCGTCCAACTCTCGGGCGCGGCAAGCCTGTCGGAGATCCACGACCGCATCACCGCCTGGCGCGAGCGCAACCCGGACGCCACCTGGATCGAGGCCGAGGCCTTCGACTACTCGGCGCTGCCGGACGGCCGGATGCCCACGGCCGCCGACCTCGACCCTGTCACCGGCGACATCCCGGCGATGGTCCTGAGCTACGACGTGCACACGGCCTGGCTCAACACGGCGGCCCTGGACCGGCTCGGCGCCCGCGCCGACCGCACGGAGCTCCCCTTCGGCGTCGCGCAGACCGACCCGGAGACGGGCGAACCGACCGGCTTCGTACGGGACTTCGCAGTACGCGGACTGTCCCGCGACGGCCACCGGGCGCTGCGCGATCTCGGTGTGCCGTGGGCGTCCCCCGAGCGGCAGTACGGGCGGCTCGTGAGGTCGCTGGACGACGCGATCCGGTTCGGTATCACCACCGTGGTGGAGCCGCAGAACTCCCTGGACGACCTGGCCCTGTTCGAGCGGGCGAGGGCCGAGGGGCGGCTGCGCTCACGGCTTGTCGCCGCCCTGTTCCACCCGCGCGGCACCTCGGACGCGGACCTCGACGACTTCGCTGCCGCCACGCGCGCGTACTCCGACGAGCGGATGCGGCTCGGCCCGCTCAAGCTCTACATCGACGATGTCGTGGAGCCGCGCACGGCCGCACTCCTCGAACCGTACGCGACCGGCTGCGCGGGTCACCGGGGCGAGACGTTCTACCCGGCCGAGGAGTTCGCCGACCTGCTGACGAAGCTGGACGCGCGCGGCTTCCAGTGCTTCGTGCACGCCACCGGCGACCGGGGCATCCGCACCGTCCTGGACGCCGTCGAGCGGTCCCGCGCCGTCAACGGCCCGCGCGACGCCCGCCACCAGGTCGTGCACGTCGAGTGCCTGGACCCGGCGGACGCACCCCGCTTCGCCGAACTCGGCGTCGTGGCCTGCATGCAGCCCCGGCACTGCGCGCCCGAGATCGCGGGGCCCGGACAGGACTGGGCGGCGAACGTCGGCGCGGGCCGCTGGCACAAGGCGTGGCCGATGCGCACGCTCGACGCGGCCGGCGCGACGCTGGCGTTCTCCAGTGACTGGAACGTCGCGGAGATGGACCCGATGGTCGGCATCTACACGGCCGTCACCCGTAAGCCGCTGGCCGGCGGCCCGGCGTGGATGCCCGAGGAGACGGTCGACGTGGCCACCGCCGTGCACGCCTACACGATGGGTTCGGCGTACGCCAACTTCCTTGAGGACGAGCGGGGTTCGCTGTCCGTGGGCAAGGCCGCGGACTTCACCGTGCTCTCCCGCGACATCCTCCGGGCGGCCCCCGAGGACATCCCGGGCACCGTCGCGGAACTCGTCGTGGTGGCGGGGGACGTGGTCCACGAGGCGGGACAGTCAGGCATATGCAAGAGCGGGCATTAGGTGAAGAATTGATGGGAGCCTTGCTCCCATTCGCCATTTCCCTCTGTACGGCAATGCGTGCATTCCACCGGTGAAGACCTTTCTCACAGTGGACCGGTGCGCAGAAATGAGGCAATGAAACCGCGCATTAACGGACGCGTATCCACCGGGACTCCTGGCATAGATGCACTCCTTGGCATTGCAGGTCCGCCGTCAGGAGGAAATTCATGTCCTTCTTCGCCAGGGCTTCCTGGCCAGGAGACCACCGTGACGAGGTAGTCGCCGGCGCGCTCGCCGCCGCCGTCGTCATCGTCCTCGGCTACGCGTCCGGCATCGGCGCACAGGCCGAACAGACCACGACCGGCTCCGCCCCGCCGACCGTCGAGGCACCCGCCTCCCCGTCCACCCCCAGCAGCCCGGACCCGGCACCGGCCGAAACCCCCGGCGCGGATTCCGGGGGCGACGGGGCCGGGAACCCGGGCGTACTGCCCGTGGGCGGGATTCCTGCCGGCGGCACGGAAGGAACGGGGGAAGCGGCGGGTAACCACGAGCACGACAATTCCAGCGGACTTCCCGATGACTCCGGCCATTCCGGCCACACGTCACCGACGCCCTCATCGCCGCCGCCCTCCACCCCCTCGCCCTCCCCCTCCTCCCCCTCGGCGTCGCCGTCGTGCGCGCCCGGCGAAGTCCGCCTCGTACAACCGCTTTTGAAGGGGGCACTCACCCCTGTGACGGGACTTCTGGAGGGCCTGACCGACGGGGGCGCCAGGGGCGACGGGGCCGCATCCGACGAAAAGGTCACTCCCTGCGTCGGCCTGGCCTCGGATCCGGCCCTGCTCACGGAGTTGACGCCGTGAGAACTCGCTCCCTGTACGTCGCCGTACTCACCCTCGTGGCACTCCTGTTCGCGACCCCCGTCGCCTCCGCACACACCGAACTGGAGTCGTCCTCCCCCAAGAGCGGAGCCCACCTCTCCCAGCTCCCCAAGGAAGTCACGCTCACGTTCAGCGAGCCTGTCGACCTCGCCGACCTCCATGTCACGCTCGGCGGCGACGAGTTGGCACTCACGCAGGACAAGGGCCGCGACACCGTGGCCGTCACCGTCCCCCAGCGCAAGGCCAAGAAGGCCGGTGGCCGTCTCGCCCTGGATTGGCATGTACGCAGCAAGGAGGACGGGCATCCGAGCTCCGGGGCGATCTCCTTCGCCCTGCCCGCACACACCGGCTCGTCCGGCGCCCCGGCAGCGAACGACGACGCCGCGCCCGCCGCCGCCCCGTCCGGTACGGTCCGCACCGCCTGGGCCGTCGCCCGCTGGGTCGGATATCTCGCGCTGGCGCTGTACGTCGGCGGGCTCGCGTTCCTGGCGATGCTGTGGCCCGAGGGCACACGGGAGCGCAGGACCCGGCGCATCCTCGCCTCGTCCTGGGCGGCCGGCCTCGCCGCCACCGTGGCGGCGGCCGGCCTCCAGGGGGCGTACGGCGCGATGGGCTCGATCCGCGACGCGTTCAAGGCCTCCACGTACGTCGACCTGCTGGGCAGCGAGGTCGGCGTCGCGCTGGCCTGCCGGGCCCTGATGTGGGTGCTCGCCGCGGTGGTACTCGCCGCGCTGCTGCAGAACGGCGAGCGCGCCGCGAGGTCGCCGGGCTGGCGGGTCGGTGCGGCCGTCGTCTGCCTGGGGCTGCTGCGCACCACTGGCATGGCCGGGCACAACTCAGAGGGCGGTCACCCGGGTTGGGGAGCCGTCGCCGATCTGGTCCATCTCCTCGGCATCTCGCTGTGGCTGGGCGGGCTCACCCTGCTGCTGGCCGGCGTGCTGCCGCGCCGCCGCCCGCACGAGCTGTCGGCCACCGTGTCCGGATACTCGACGCTCGCCGGGGTGTCCGTCGCGGCCATCGCGGCAGCCGGAGCCGTACTCACCTGGCAGGTCGTCGGCTCCTTCGACGCCCTCTTCTCCACCGGCTACGGACAGCTGCTGCTCGTCAAACTCGCCCTGCTGGCCGGGGTGTTGCTCATCGCCCAACGCAGTCGTGGCTGGGTGCGCACCCGGCTCGACATCGCCGTCCTGCTGCGCGGCGACCGCGCGACCGTACGGCCCTTCGTCTACTCGGTCGCGGCCGAGACGGGGCTCGTCCTCGTCGTACTCGCCGCGACGAGTTTGCTGGTCACCGCCGCTCCCGGCCGCTGACCCGCGCACCACCGACCGCTCTGTTCAGAACCCGATCCGCAAGGATCCGTGAGGAGAAGTTCGTTCATGACTACTGACGTTTCTGACCGCGACACAGAGGTGGGGCAGCGTCCGCCGTCCCGGCGCGGCAATCGTGTCCTGCTCGCGGCCGGGCTCGGCGCCGCCCTGGCATCCGTGGGCTGCCTCGGCCTGCTCCAGGCCGCCAGCGGAGCCTCGGCTCCCGCCGCCACGGCGCCCCAACCGGCCGCCGAGGCACACTCGATGGCCCAGACGCAGGAGCAGCGGCCCGCCGCGGCGAAGGCCGCGGCCGATCACACCATAAAGATCGCGGACATGAAGTTCGCGCAGCCCAAGATGACCGTCAAGGTCGGCGAGACCGTGAAGTGGGTCAACGAGGACACCGCTCCGCACACGGTCACCGCGACGAGCGGCCCCGCGAAGTTCGACTCGGGCACGATGGAGAAGGGCGACAGCTGGTCGCACACCTTCACGAAGCCGGGCACGTACGAGTACTACTGTGCCGTGCACCCCGACATGGTCGCGTCGATCACGGTGGTGGCGGACGACTCCGGTGGTTCAACTGGCGGTTCCGACACGGGTGGTTCGGGCAGCACGGGCGGTTCGGGCAGCACGGGTGGCTCCGGCTCGGGAGGTACGAGCGGCGGCAGTGGCGGAGGTTCCACGGGCGGCTCGACCGGTGGCTCGTCGGGCGGTTCGTCCGGCGGCCACGAGTCCGGCGGCTCCATGGGCGGTGCCAGTGGTGGGTCGAGCGGTGGTTCGAGCGGTGGTGGCGACGACGGTGACGCCGAGCAGTGCCACAACGTTCAGCAGGTCCTCCTGCCCATCCTCCAGCACCTCAACAAGGCCCACCTGGAGGAGTCCCCCGGCCAGCAGGTCCAGGACGCGCTGAAGCTCGACAGCTACATCAAGATGCACACCGTCTGGGTCGAGTCGATCCTCACGCCCACCGTGGAAGGCGGCGGCGCCACCCTCGACGACACGCTCGGCGTCCTGCTCCAGCACGTCAACTCCGCCCACCTGGAGGAGTCCCCGGGCCAGCAGGTGGCGGACATCCTCAACCCCGACGCGTACGTCAAGATGCACACGGTCTGGGCCGAGCACCTTCTCGCTCCGTCGATGAACTACGTCACGACCTCCTGCTGAACCGAGGTCGCGGACGAGGCGCGTGATGGCGGGCCGGCCGAGTCGCAGTCGGCCGGCCCGCCACCGCCGCCATTGTCCCCGCCCGACCCGCCCAATGCCATGCCCCTCCCTCGTGAACCGAGGTACCCGCCATGAGCGCACACATGACTACGCAGACCCTGCCCGTCCCGTCCACCGCCCCACCCGAACCCGGTCCCTCCTGGCTGCCACGCCCCGGCGCGTACGCCGCCGCCGGGGACCGCTGCATCGTCGAAATCAGCACCCGGCTGGGCCCGTTGACCACCCTGCGCCGCCGTGTCACCGCCGACGAGGCGACACTCACCGTCGCACCGTCGCCCGACGACTGCGTGCTGGCCCTCAAGCTCACCGGTGACGCGCTCGGCGGCGACGAGCTCACCTTCGTCGGCACCGCCCTCGAACCGCAGGCGGACGGCTCCCGCTTGCTCGCCCACGGCGACCTGGCCACGGCCGACCCGACCGCTCCCGGCGTCCCCGCGACACTGTCGCTGCGCGTCGTCTCCCGCACCGACGACAGCCTCCTCGTCACCGGAACCGCCCGCGTCCCCTACGGCCACCTGCGCCGCACCACGGGCTTCGCCCTGTCCCGCATCCGCCCCGCAGACCAGCTGCGTCTGCTCGTCGCCGCGGAGTTCACATGCCCCGCCTGATCCACCGCTCCGGACACCTCGCGCTCGCCACCCTGCTCAGCTCCGGCGCCGTCGTGTTCCTGCCCGCGCCGGCCGCCCACGCCGCGGGTCACCAAGTCCTCATGTCGGACTACAAGTTCGGGCCCCGTACGCTCACGATCCCGGTCGGCGACAGTGTCACCTGGGTCAACCAGGACACCGCGCCGCACGACGTCAAAACCACCTCGGGCCCGGCCTCGATCCACTCACCGATGCTCGACAAGGGCGGCACCTGGAGCTACACGTTCACGAAGGCGGGCTCGTACGGCTACGTGTGCACCGTGCACCCCGGGATGACCGGCGGCATCGTCGTGAAAGCCGCAGCACCCGCCACCCGCGCGCCGGCCCCCAGCACCCCTCCCCCGGCAGCCGCCCACACACACGAGCACCCCAGCCCGACACCCACCAAGACGTCCGGTGCGAGCCCCACGCGCAGCGCGACGCCCACACCGTCGGACCACCACAGCAGTGCGGCCGCCGTGCCGTCGGGCCCGGCATCCCCCACTCCGGAAGCGCAGTCGGAGCAGACCCCCGCGACCCAGGCCGTCGGCGCGGCCCGCCCGCTCGACCCGCTGCTGGTCCTGGCCGGGATCGTCGCCGGGTTCGCCGTGCTCTGCCTGCTCCTGGTCGGCTCCCGTGCGTCGGCGGCCTCTGCCCCGCACACCCCCGAAAGGGAGTGATCACACCGCGCGGAACCGCCACCCATGGTCGACAGGACCGATCCCGGCGCCCAGCGCGAACCCCGCCGCGATGGCGCCGGTGACGTACTCCTTGGCCCGTCGCACCGCCTCCGGCACACCGAGCCCCTGGGCGAGCCCGACCGCGACGGCCGAGGCGAGGGTGCAGCCGGTGCCGTGGGTGTGGGCGTTGTTGTGGCGCGGCGAGCGCAGCCAGTGCTCGCTCGCGCCGTCGGTCAGCAGGTCGACGGCCTCGCCGGGCAGGTGCCCGCCCTTGATGAGCACCCAGCGGGGACCGTAGGCGAGAAGGCGCTCGGCGGCGCGCCGCATGTCGGCCTCCGCGGTGGCCGCCTCGACGGCGACGCCGGTGAGTTCGGCGACCTCGTCGAGGTTGGGTGTCACCACGGTCGCCACCGGCAGCAACCGGTCCCGTACGGCGTCGATCGCGTCGTCGGCGAGCAGCCGGTCGCCGTGCTTGGAGACACTGACGGGGTCCACGACGACGGGGGCCTGCGCCTCGGCCAGCAGCTCGGCGACCGTGACGACCATGTCGGGGTCAGCGAGCATGCCGGTCTTGAGCGCCTGCACGCCGATGTCGTCGACGACGCTGCGGTACTGGGCGCGCACGGCGTCCAGCGGGAGACTCCAAGCCCCTTGTACGCCAAGGGAGTTCTGGGCCGTCACGGCGGTGAGCACGCTCATGCCGTGCGCGCCGAGGGCCAGCATGGTCTTGAGGTCGGCCTGGATCCCGGCGCCTCCGCCGGAGTCGGACCCGGCGATGGTCAGCACGCGGGGCGGCGCGACCGCGGGCGGTGTCCCGGTCATGCGGAGACGTCCTTTCGGGCACGGTTATGGGAATGGGTACGGGTACGGGGGTGCGGGCCGTCGGCCCACGCGTCGGCGTAGGTCCGGGCGGCGGCGCGTGGGTCCTCCGCCGCGCAGATGCCGGACACGATGGCGGCTCCGGCCGCGCCCGCGGCCCGCAGGTGCGGCAGGTCGTCGGGGGTGACACCACCGATGGCCACGGCGGGCAGCTCGCTCAGCGCGGCGAGTGCGGCGAAGCCTTCGAGGCCGAGCGGCTCGGGGGCGTCGGCCTTGGTGCGGGTCGCGTGCAGGGCGCCGATGCCGACGTGGTCGACGCGCGCGGCGGACGTCGCGGCGGTGTGCAGCTCGGAGGCGGTGGCGGCGCTCAGGCCCAACACGGCGTCGTCGCCGATGAGTTGGCGTACCGAGGCGGCGGGCAGGTCCGACTGGCCCACGTGGACGCCGGTGACGCGGGCGCCGTGCGCCCGCGCGGCCAGGAACACGTCGACCCGGTCGTTGACGATCAGCGCGACATGCTCGGGGAGGACCTCTGCGACGTCCAGGACGGTCCGCAGGAACTCGCGTCCGCTCGCGTGCTTCTCCCGGATCTGCACGGCGGTGACACCCCCGGCCACGGCCCGCTCGACGGTCTCGGTCACGCTCCGGCCGCGGGCCGCGCACTGGTCCGGGTCGGTGACCAGGTACACCGACAGGTCGACGCCGATGTCCCTGGGGTGCGTACGTGCCGTCATGACACCTCCGCCCGCTTGGCCAGGTCCTCCGGGGTGAGCGCGGCGAGCGCGTCCAGGAATCCGACGGCGAAGCTGCCGGGCCCTGCCGCCGCCCGCGCCGCGGACTCGGCGGCGACGGTGTACGCGGTGGCGGCGGCCACGGTCGTCGCGAACCGGTCCTCGTCCACCGCGGCGAACGCGGCCATCACCGCGCCCAGCGCGCAGCCGCCGCCGGTCACGCGGGTCAGCAGCGCGTCCCCGTTGGCGATGCGGGCGCTGCGCGTGCCGTCGGTGACGTGGTCCACGGGCCCCGACACGGCGACCACGCTGCCCGCCGTGCGCGCGAGCTGCGCTGCCGCGTCCTCGGCGGCGTCGACGCCGTGGGAGGAGTCCACGCCCCGGCCGCCGCCGCCCGCGCCCGCGAGCGCGATGATCTCGGAGGCGTTGCCCCTGATCACCGTCGGGCGCAGCGCGAGCAGGTCGGCGGCGAGCGCCGTGCGCACGGGCAGGGCGCCGATGGCCACCGGGTCGAGCACCCAG
>NZ_JAOZYC010000132.1:0-86898 GCF_035798155.1 Streptomyces endophyticus
CGGCCAGTTCCGCGCCGAGCGCCGGGTCCGGGTAGGGCGCGCCGAGGAGTCGGTGCAGCAGCCCCGCCGACCGCTGCCGCTCCCCCGTCGCCGCGGCGGCGAGCAACCGGTGCGCGGCCCTGCGCCGCTCCGGCGGCACGGTCTCGTAGAGCCTGCGCCGCCCCGGCAGCCGCAGCTGGCCCTCGGGGCCGCGCCTCAGGCCCGCCCGCTCGGCCGCGTCCAGGGCGTCCGCGCCGAGCCCGGCGGCCGCCGCGGCCCGCAGCACGAGCCCCGCGTCGACGCCGGGCCCCTCGGGGTCGGCCTCGTACGCGGCGGCGGCAAGCAACAGGACGGTTCTTCCGCTCACTTGCCGCACGCTAGTGGCGAACCGCCGCACGCACAGCGCCGGTTGGGCAGCAACCCAACCGGCGCGTTCGTACGCTGTTCCAGCGCACAGGGCGCCGGAACCTCACGACATCACAACGTCACAACGTCACGACGTGTGCGGGCAGTTGCCCCGGTACTCCGCGATCGTCAGGCTCGAACTCGGCAGCGGGCAGAGGAACTGCTCGTACCGGGTGTCGTTGTCGATGAAGCGCTTGAGCCACGAAATGCTGTACTTCGCGATCGTGGTGTTGGACGTGTTCGGCGTGAAGTGGGTGGCTCCGCGCAGCTCCAGGTACGCCTTGTCCAGCGATCCCGGCAGGCTCTGGTAGAAGGGCTCGGAGTGCGAGGCGACGGGCGCGATGGTGTCGCCGTCGGCGCCCACCACGAGCGTCGGGGTCTTGACCTCGGGCCAGGTCTTGTCGGTGTTCCAGCCGGTCAGCGGGATCGCGGCCTGGAGGGACGGCCTGCTCTTGGCCGCTTCGAGCGTGCCGCCACCTCCCATGGAGTGACCCATGACGCCGAGCCGGCTCGTGTCGATGCGGCCACGCACCGAGCTCTGCTGGGTCAAGTAGTCGAGCGCGGACAGGAGTTGGCGGCCCCGGCTGTCGGGCTGGTCGAGCGTGGTGTTGGTGTCGATGGTGAAGACGACGAAGCCCTGCGAGGCGAGGCGCGGTCCCAGCCAGGAGATGGACGACTGGTACGCCGTGTAGCCCGGCGAGATCGCGACCGCGCCGAACGTGCCGTCGGCCGTCGACGTCGGATAGTAGATGGTGCCGCCCCCGAAGCCGCTCACGCTCAGCGAGGAGACGGTGGTCTGCGAGACGGCGTAGGAGCCGCGCGAGGCCTCGATGCTGGAGACGGTGGGGGCGGGGCCGCGCTCGTAGGGGTTCTCTGCGGCCTGAGCGGTCAGGGCCTGCTGGGTGGCGAGGCCGCCGAGGGCCAGCAGGGTGGCAAGTCCCGTACGGATCAAGCGGGTTCGGAACTTGCTCGCGGCTCGCCCGGCGTGCACGGGGGGCGCCGCACTTCTGTGCTGCTGCACGATGACGGGTTCCTCTCGGGAGGGCGGAGCCCGTCCCGAGGGCGCCGCCGTGGTCACTGATTGCGACCACGGTGGCGCCGGTCCCGCCTCACCCGCATCGGCGAAATCACCGGTCTCGCGGGGACGTCAGCGGACGGGGTGCCCCGCCTCGCGCAGCGTGTCCTTGACCTCACCGATGCGAAGGTCGCCGAAGTGGAAGACGGAGGCGGCGAGCACCGCGTCCGCGCCCGCGGCGACGGCCGGCGGGAAGTGGTCGAGCCTGCCCGCGCCGCCCGAGGCGATCACCGGCACCGACACGTGCTTGCGGACGGCCTCGATCATCTCGATGTCGTAGCCGTCCTTGGTGCCGTCGGCATCCATCGAGTTGAGCAGGATCTCGCCCGCGCCCAGCTCGGCGGCCTGGTGCGCCCATTCGACGGCGTCGATGCCGGCCGACTTTCGCCCGCCGTGCGTCGTCACCTCGAAAGAACCCGACTCGGTGCGGCGCGCGTCCACGGACAGCACGAGCACCTGGCGGCCGAAGCGCTCGGCGATCTCACGGATCAGCTCCGGGCGGGCGATGGCGGCGGTGTTGACCCCCACCTTGTCGGCGCCGGCCCGCAGCAGCTTGTTCACGTCGTCGGCGGTGCGCACGCCGCCGCCGACTGTGAGCGGGATGAAGACCTGCTCGGCGGTGCGGCGCACCACGTCGTACGTGGTCTCGCGGTTGCCGGAGGACGCTGTGATGTCCAGGAAGGTCAACTCGTCGGCGCCCTCGGCGTCGTAGACCTTCGCCATCTCGACGGGGTCGCCCGCGTCGCGCAGGTTCTGGAAGTTGACGCCCTTGACGACGCGGCCGTTGTCCACGTCGAGGCAGGGGATGACTCGGACGGCGAGCGTCACGGGGTGGCTCCTCGGAAGGCTTCGAGTTCGACTTCGACCAGGATGCGTGGGTCGACGAAGCCCGAGACGACCATGAGGGTCGTCGCGGGGCGCACCTGTCCGAAGACGTCGTTGTGGGCGCGGCCGACCTCGTCGACGTCCCGCGCGTGGGTCAGATACATCCGGGTGCGGATCACGGACCCGGGGCCGAGCCCGAACTCCGCGATCGCTTCGAGGGCGTTCGCGAAGGCGACGGTCGCCTGCTCGTACGGGTCGCCCTCCCCGTACAGGACGTCCTCGCGGAACGAGACGGTGCCGCCCACGACGACCCGGTCGCCGGCGGCGACGGCCCGCGCGGAACCGAAGGACTCCTCCCAGGGACTCCCGGACCGCACGCGCCGTACGTCGTCGGATGAGGTCATCGGGACACGGCCTCCAGGGCCTCTTCCAGCGTGAACGCCTTGGCGTACAGCGCCTTGCCGACGATGGAGCCCTCGACGCCGAGCGGCACGAGCTCGGAGATGGCGCGCAGGTCGTCGAGGGACGAGACGCCGCCGGAGGCGACGACCGGGCGGTCGGTCGCCGAGCAGACGTTGCGCAGCAGCTCCAGGTTCGGGCCCTGCAGCGTGCCGTCCTTGGCGATGTCCGTGACGACGTACCGGGAGCAGCCCTCGGAGTTGAGGCGCTCAAGGGTCTCGTACAGGTCGCCGCCGTCACGGGTCCAGCCGCGGCCGCGCAGCGTCGTACCGCGCACGTCGAGGCCGACCGCGATCTTGTCGCCGTGCTCGGCGATGATCTTGGCGACCCACTCGGGGTCCTCCAGGGCGGCGGTGCCGATGTTGACGCGGGTGGCGCCGGTGGCGAGCGCGGCGGCGAGCGAGTCGTCGTCGCGGATGCCGCCGGACAGCTCGACCTTGATGTCCATGGCCTGGCTGACCTCGCGGATCAGGGCGCGGTTGTCGCCGGTGCCGAACGCGGCGTCGAGGTCGACCAGGTGCAGCCACTCGGCGCCGGAGCGCTGCCAGGCGAGGGCCGCCTCAAGCGGGGAGCCGTAGGAGGTCTCGCTGCCGGACTCGCCGTGCACGAGGCGGACGGCCTGGCCGTCGCGGACGTCGACGGCGGGGAGGAGTTCGAGCTTGTTCTGGGTTGCGGTCACAGTACGGAGATCCAGTTCTTCAGCAGCTGCGCTCCGGCGTCGCCGGACTTCTCGGGGTGGAACTGCGTCGCCCACAGCGCGCCGTTCTCGACGGCGGCGACGAACGGGCCGCCGTGCGTGGACCAGGTGACCTTGGGCGCACGCATGGACGGGTTGTGGACTTCGAGCTCCCAGTTCTGCACGGCGTACGAGTGCACGAAGTAGAAGCGCTCGTCGGTGTCGACGCCGGCGAACAGCTGGGAGCCCTGCGGGGCGTCCACGGTGTTCCAGCCCATGTGGGGGACGACATCGGCCTTCAGCGGCTCGACGACACCGGGCCACTCGTCGAGGCCCTCGGCCGCCACGCCGTGCTCGATGCCGCGCTCGAACAGGATCTGCATGCCGACGCAGATGCCCATCACGGGGCGCCCGCCGGCGAGGCGGCGGCCGACGATCCAGTCGCCGCGGGCCTCGTTGAGGCCCTTCATGCACGAGGCGAACGCGCCGACGCCGGGCACGAGCAGCCCGTCGGCGTTCATGGCCTTGTCGTAGTCGCGGGTGATCTCGACGTCGGCGCCCGCGCGGGCGAGGGCGCGCTCGGCGGAGCGCACGTTGCCGAAGCCGTAGTCGAAGACGACGACGTTCTTGCTCTTGTCGGCCGACATCAGTAGAGCCACTCCATCCGCAGGACTCCGGCGACGAGGCACATCGCGGAACCGATTCCCATCAGCACCACGACGCCCATGGGCAGTTTCTGCTTCTTGAAGGACCAGGCGCCGCCGCCGAGGAAGAGGCCCACGAAGATCAGCACCGCGGACAGGCCACTCACAGCGCGCCCTTCGTGGAGGGGAGGATCCCGGCGGCTGCCGCGCGCGGGTCGATCTCGCTCGCGTAGCGCAGGGCGCGCGCGAGGGCCTTGAACTGGCACTCCACGATGTGGTGCGCGTTGCGCCCGTACGGGACGTGGACGTGCAGCGCGATCTGGGCCTGCGCGACGAAGGACTCCAGGATGTGCCGGGTCATCGTCGTGTCGTACTCGCCGATCATCGGCGCCATCTTCTCGGGCTCGGTGTGCACGAGGTACGGGCGGCCGCTCAGGTCCACCGTCACCTGGGCGAGCGACTCGTCCAGCGGGACGGTGCAGTTGCCGAAGCGGTAGATGCCGACCTTGTCGCCGAGCGCCTGCTTGAAGGCAGCGCCGAGCGCGAGGGCGGAGTCCTCGATGGTGTGGTGCGAGTCGATGTGCAGATCGCCCTCGGTCTTCACCGTGAGGTCGAACAGGCCGTGCTTGCCGAGCTGGTCGAGCATGTGGTCGTAGAAGCCGACCCCGGTCGCGACATCGACCTTTCCGGTGCCGTCGAGGTCGATCTCGACGAGGACCGAGGTCTCCTTGGTCGTACGTTCAACACGTCCTACGCGGCTCATGCGCCCCGCTCCTGACTGTTCGTTCGGTCCTTCTTCACTTCACGGGCCGCGTCGAGGAACGCGTCGTTCTCCTCGGGGGTGCCGACGGTCACCCGCAGGCGTCCCGGGACTCCGTTGTCACGGATGAGGACGCCGCGGTCGAGGAAGGCCTGCCACACGGCGTGCGGGTCCTCGAAGACGCCGAACTGGATGAAGTTGGCGTCGGCGACGGTGACGTCGAAGCCGAGCCCCTCCAACTCCCCGACCACGCGGTCGCGTTCGGTCTTCAGCTGCTCCACGTACTGGAGCAGCGTGTCGGTGTACTCCAGGGCGGCGAGCGCCGTCGCCTGGTTCACGGCCGACAAGTGGTAGGGCAGGCGCACCAGTTGGACCGCGTCGACCACGGCCGGGTCGGCGGCGAGATAGCCGAGCCGAAGACCGGCCGCACCGAAGGCCTTGGACATCGTCCGCGAGACGACGAGGTTCGGGCGGCCCTCAAGGAGCGACAGCAGCGAGGTGCCGTGGCTGAACTCGGTGTACGCCTCGTCGACGATCACCATCGCGTCCCGCCCGGCGGCCTCGTACAGCGCGAGGACGTCCTCGGCCGCCACCGCGTTGCCCGTCGGGTTGTTGGGGCTGGTGATGAAGACGACGTGCGGCCTGTGCGTCCGGATCGCCTCGACGGCGGCCGGCACGTCGAGCGAGTAGTCCTCGCGGCGCGGGGCGCTCACCCAGCCGGTGTTGGTGCCGCGGGCGAGCAGCGGGTGCATCGAGTACGAGGGCTCGAAGCCGAGCGCCAGGCGGCCGGGGCCGCCGAAGGCCTGGAGGAGCTGCTGGAGCACCTCGTTCGACCCGTTGGCCGCCCACACCTGCTGGTACGTGACCTCGTGGCCGGTCGTACGGGTCAGGTACCTGGCGAGCTCCGTGCGCAGCTCGACCGCGTCCCGGTCCGGGTAGCGATTGAGCTCGCGGGCCGCGTCGGCGACGCGCTCGGCGATCCGCTGCACGAGGGGCTCGGGCAGCGGGTACGGGTTCTCGTTCGTGTTCAGCCGGACGGCGACGTCCAACTGCGGTGCTCCGTAAGGGGACTTGCCGCGCAGTTCCTCGCGTACGGGAAGATCGTCGATCCTGGTCACTGGTTCCGCTGCTCCTTCGACTGCTTCGGCACCTTCCACTCGAAGCGAGCCTTGATCGCCGCGCCGTGCGCGGGCAGGTCCTCCGCGTCGGCGAGCGTCACCACGGTGGACGCGACCTCGGCGAGGGCGTCCTTGGTGTAGTCGACGATGTGGATGCCGCGCAGGAAGGACTGGACGGAGAGGCCGGACGAGTGGCAGGCGCAGCCGCCCGTCGGCAGCACGTGGTTGGACCCGGCGGCGTAGTCACCGAGCGAGACCGGCGCCCACGGGCCGACGAAGATCGCGCCCGCGTTCTTGACGCGCTGGGCCACGGCGGAGGCGTCGGCGGTCTGGATCTCCAGGTGCTCGGCCCCGTACGCGTCGACGACCTTGAGGCCGTCGTCGAGCGAGTCGACGAGGACGATCGCGGACTGCTGCCCCTTGAGGGCGGGCACGATCCGGTCCTCGATGTGCTTGGTGGCGGCGACCTGCGGCTCCAGCTCCCGCTCCACGGCAGCAGCGAGTTCCTCGCTGTCCGTGACGAGGACGGCGGCGGCCAGCGGGTCGTGCTCGGCCTGGCTGATCAGGTCGGAGGCGACGTGCACCGGGTCGGCGGTGGAGTCGGCCAGGACCGCGATCTCGGTCGGGCCGGCCTCGGCGTCGATGCCGATGCGTCCCGTGAAGTAGCGCTTGGCGGCGGCCACCCAGATGTTCCCGGGCCCGGTCACCATGTTCGCCGGGGCGCAGGACTCGGTGCCGTACGCGTACATGGCGACGGCCTGGGCGCCGCCGACCGCGTACACCTCGTCGACGCCGAGCAGCGCGCAGGCGGCGAGGATCGTCGGGTGCGGCAGGCCGCCGAAGTCCTTCTGCGGCGGCGACGCGAGCGCGACGGACTCGACGCCCGCCTCCTGCGCCGGTACGGCGTTCATGATCACGGACGACGGGTAGACGGACCGGCCGCCGGGCGCGTACAGACCGACGCGCTCGACCGGCACCCACTTCTCGGTGACGGAGCCGCCGGGCACGACCTGCGTCGTGTGGCTGCCGCGGCGCTGCTCGCGGTGGACGATGCGGGCCCGGCGGATGGACTCCTCCAGGGCGGCGCGCACGGCGGGGTCGAGATCGGCGAGCGCCTTGTCGATGGCCTCGGCCGGAACCCGTACGGATTCCAGCGTCACTCCGTCGAATTTCTCCCCGTACTCGATCAGCGCCGCGTCGCCACGATGATGCACGGCCTCACAGATCGGACGCACCTTCTCCAGGGCGGCCGAGACATCGAAGTCGGCTCGGGGCAGCAGGGAGCGCAGGGCCTGGCCCTCGGGGAGGGCGGCGCCGCGCAGATCGATTCGAGAGATCACAGAACAATTCTCTCAGACGCGGGTTTACGCTCGGCGCCCTGTATCAGTGGCTGATATCCCGGCATGCGACCTGACCACCGGCGTTCAGACGGTCACACAGCGGGCATGAACAGTTGTACGAACCAGCGGTCGCACGGGGAGGCAGGACAGCAGTGGTCGAGGGGACGACCGGCAACGGCAACGGGGACGTGCCGGACGGGCTGACCGCCACCGAGGTCGGGATGTGGCAGGCATTCCGCAATGGAAGCGTCTACGACCTCCGCACCGGGGACAGCGGACGGGACGATCCGCACGGCGGCCACCCCTGGGGCCCGGAGCGCAGCGTGCGGGCGCGCATCCTGGCGTGGCTGCTGCTCGACGGCCCGCCGGCCCTCGACGGCCGGGTCTCCTCGCTCAAGCTCCAGGGCGTACAGATCACGGACGTGTTCGACCTCGCGGGCGGCAACGTCGTCCCGTACGTGGAGATGAAGGGCTGCCGCTTCGAGAAGGAGGTGCTCCTCCCGGAGGCGCACTTCACGACGGTGCGCCTCATCGACTGCTCGGTGCCCCGCCTGGAGGGCGCGCGGGTCCACACGGAGGGCGATCTGCACCTCGCCCGCTGCCGCTTCCACAACGGGATCCGGCTCACGGACGCGCACATCGGCACGGACCTGCTGCTCAACCAGGCCGTCGTGTTCAGCGACCGGCGCAAGAAGTCGATCATGGCGGACGGGCTCACGGTCGGCCAGGACCTCCAGGCCGAGCTGCTCGAGACGCACGGCGAGCTGAGCCTGCGCGGCGCGACGGTCGGCGTCTCGCTGTCGCTGCGCGGCGCCAGCCTGAGCAACAGCCGGGGCCGCCGGGCCCTGAACGCTCCGCAGGTGTCGGTCGAGCGGACGCTGTACCTCGGCCCCGCCGCGCTCGGCGGCCCGTTCCAGAACGGCGGCGGGACGCCCGCGCGCGGCACCCGCGTGCAGCGCTTCGAGTGCGTGGGCGGGATGCGGCTCGACGACGGCCGGTTCGGCGACGCGGTCGACCTGGACTCGGCGCGCTTCACGATGGAGAACGAGCAGGAAGTCTCCATGCGCCGCATCCAGACCCCGGAACTCCGCTTCCTCTGCGACAAGCCGGAGCGCGGGCGGATCGTGCTGTCCGGGGCGCGGACGACGAACCTGGTCGACAGATCGACCAGCTGGCCGGGCCCCGGCCAGCTCCGCCTCGGCGGATTCCAGTACGAGAACCTCATACCGTCCGGCCCCTTCCCCCTCGCCCGCCGACTCGACTGGCTCGCCGCCGCGACACCCGAGTACAGCCCGGAGCCGTACGAGCAGCTGGCCACGGTGCTGCGCAACAGCGGCGAGGACTCCGACGCGCGCGAGGTGCTGCTCGCCAAACAGCGCAGGCGCCGCGAGACGCTGCCGATCGCGGCGAAGGTGTGGGGCTACATCCAGGACTGGACGGTGGCGTACGGGTACCGGCCCGGCCGGGCCGCGCTGTGGATGGCGCTCCTCTGGGCGCTCAGCGCGGTCGTCTTCTCGCAGGCCCCGCACCCCCGCATCAAGCCGGGCGAGGGCCCGGTCTGGAACCCGGCCCTCTTCACCCTGGACCTCCTCCTCCCGGTCATCGACCTCGGCCAGGCCGGCAGCTGGCAACTCCGCGGAGCCTGGCAGTGGGCCTCGGCGATCCTGGTCCTGCTGGGCTGGATCCTGGCCACAACAGTGGCAGCAGGCGCCACCCGCCTCCTCCGCAGAAGCTAGGCCAATCAAGCCCCGCCGGCGATTGAGGCGCGGGGCTTGATCTATCAAGCCCCTGCGGCGATTGAGCAGCGGGGTCCGGGGCAGAGCCCCGAAACCCCGGTGCCGCGCACCCATGGGGACGCCCCAGGCCACGACACGGCAAAGAACCCCGCACCGCATGCAACCTTCCACCCCCCTCGACCGTCATCCCACCGCGACCCGCAACCACGTCCCCACGCGCAGAAGAAGGAGACCCCCGTGCCCTTCCTGCGCGCCCTCATCCGCACCACCCGCATGCTCCGCCACACCGCCCCCCTGGGAATCGGCCTCCCCCCGGACGAGGAACTCCTCCTCGACGCCCCGGACGACCGCCTCGCCCCCGCCCTCGTGGCCGCCGGCGGCGGCGACCACGGCCCCGCCGCGAAGGCCCTCGCCCAGACCCGCGAGGCCGCCGAGTGGGAGAACCGGGACCGCGCCGTGCAGCGCCTCGCCGCGTTCGCCGCCGCCCGCCCCGAGTGGTTCGAGGCCTGGCAGGAGGCCTCGCCGCACGACCCCGACCTGCTCCTCGTCAAGGCCGAACTCGCCGTCACCCGCGCCCTCGCCTCGCCCGCCCACGCCGAGCTGCTGCGCGAGGTCACCCCGCTGATCCTGGCCGCGGCCGAGTCCGACCCCCGCGACCCGGTCCCCTGGCGCATCGCCCTCGACCACGCCCGCGGCACCAACGCCCCGCACACCGAGTTCGAGCAGCTGTGGGCGCGGGCGGTGCGCCGCTCCCCGCACCACTACGGCTGCCACGTCGCGGCCCTGCGCTATCTGTCGGCCGCCTGGTACGGCTCGCACGTCGAGTGCTTCGACTTCGCGGAGCGCGCCGCGCAGGACGCCCTGCCGGGCTCGCTCCTCAAGGCGCTCCCGGCCCGCGCGGCCCTCGCGTATCTGACGTCCGGCGCCCCGCGGACCGGCATCCCCCGCGCCCGCCTGGACGCCGCAGCCGACCTCGCCGCGGAGCTCTCCCGCTCGTACGAGCCCGCCGACCCGTGGCCCGCCGAGGTGCGCAACCTGCTGACCTGCGTACTGGTCGAACTCGAACGCTGGGAGGACGCCCTCGGGCAGCTGCGGCTCATTGGTCCGTACGCGACGTCGTTCCCCTGGGACCGGCTCACGGACGACCCGCTGGGCCATTTCATGGAGCTGCGCGGACAGGTCCGCCTTGAAGTCGCGGCGACGATGCCACTGCGCGGCGGACCGGCCGGCCCCGACGACCATTACGCTTGACCGACGTGACCACCGTCCGACTTCCGCTGTTCCCGCTCAACTCGGTGCTGTTCCCGGGACTCGTGCTCCCGCTGAACGTGTTCGAGGAGCGCTATCGCGCCATGATGCGCGATCTGTTGAAGGCGTCGCCCGACGATCCGTCGGAGCCCGACACCGAACCGTCCACCTCTGAGGAGCCCCGCCAGTTCGTGGTCGTCGCGATCCGCGACGGCCACGAGGTCGCGCCCACCTCGTCCGGCATGCCGGACGAGGTGACGACGAAGGAAGCGGGCGCGGGCCCGGCCGCGGGCTTCGGCGACGACCCCGTCACGTCCTTCCACGCCATCGGCTGCATCGCGGACGCGGCGACGATCAGGGAGCGCGCGGACGGCAGCTTCGAGGTGCTCGCCACGGGCACCCGCCGGGTGAAGCTGCACTCGGTCGACGCCTCGGGCCCGTATCTGACGGCCGAGGTCGAGGAGTTGCCCGAGGAGGACGGCGAGGAGGCGGGCGCCCTCGCGGAGGGCGTGCTGCGCGCGTTCCGCTCGTACCAGAAGCGCCTCGCGGGCGCCCGTGAGCGCTCGCTGACGACGGGCGCGGAGCTGCCGGACGAGCCGTCGGTGGTGTCGTATCTGGTCGCGGCGGCCGCGGTCCTCGACGTACCGACGAAGCAGCACCTGCTGGAGGCCGAGGACGTGGCGTCCCGGCTGCGCGAGGAGCTGACGCTGCTGCGCGCGGAGACGGCGATCATCCGCCATCTGCCCTCGCTGCCGGCGACCGAGCTCACGCGGCAGTCGACCAGCCTCAATTGACGTCACTCACCTCACTCACCTCACTCAACTCACTCAGGGAAGCGGCACGTTGGCGAAGAAGGCCAAGAAGCAGAACCAGCCCGGAGGCACTCCCGCGACCGTCGCCCTCACCACCGCGGGCACCCCCTTCACGGTCCACTCCTACGAGCACGACCCCGCGCACGCCTCGTACGGCGAGGAGGCCGCGGAGGCGATGGGAGTGTCCCCTGACCGCGTGTTCAAGACGCTCGTCGCGGACGTGGACGGCGCCCTGGTCGTCGGCGTCGTGCCGGTGGCGGGCCGGCTCGACCTGAAGGCGCTCGCGGCGGCGGTCGGCGGCAAGCGCGCCACCATGGCCGACCCGGCGCTCGTGGAGCGCACGACCGGGTACGTACGCGGGGGCATCTCGCCGCTCGGGCAGCGCAAGCAGCTGCGTACGGTCATCGACTCCTCCGCCGACGAGTACGCCACGATCTGCGTCTCCGCGGGGCGCCGCGGGCTGGAGGTCGAGCTGGCGCCTGGGGACCTGGCGGCGCTCACGGACGCGGTCCTCGCGCCCGTCGGACGTGCGTGACCCCTCGACGTATCCCGCCGCTTCGGCTAAGTACCCAGGACATGTCGAAGAAGACACGCAAGCGCAAGTGGCGGATCAAAAAGGGCAAGTCCAACCACGGGCGACGGCCCGCCTGAGAGCCCGTGACCGGGCTCTGAGGATCAGCGCGCGCTCAACCGGCCGCGGATGTCGTCGAAGTGCGCATGCACGGCGGCCTCCGCGGCCTCCGCGTCCCCGGCCCGCACGGCGTCGACGATCCGGCCGTGCATCCGGGCCAGCTCCGCTCCGTCGGCGTTCTCGGGGGCTCGGCCGATGTCCTGCGGCCGCGACTGGTGAAAGGCGCTCCAGAACGCGTCGAGCAACTCGCTGAGCAGCCGGTTCGCCAGCGGCCCGTACAGCGCGAGATGGAACTCCCTGTCGGTCGCGGCGTCGATCGCCCCACCCCCTGCGACCTCCTCGTGCATCCGTCGTACGAGCCCGTCGAGCACGCCGAGCTGCGCCTCGCCGAGCCGCCCGACGAGGCTGCTCATCAGGCCCGCCTCCAGCGCCTCCCGCATCTGCAGCAGTTCGAGCAGGCTGTCCTCGCCCCTGCGGTGCCCGACGACGGTGCGGAACGCGAGCCCGTCGATCAGCGGTTCGAGCGACATCGACCCGACGTACGTCCCGAACCCGCGCCTGATCTCCACGATGTGCTTGGCCTGCAGCGACTTCAGTGCCTCGCGCAGCGAGTTGCGGCTGACCGCGAACCGCTCCATCAGCTCGGTCTCGGTCGGCAGCGGGTCGCCGGGTCCGAGGCCGCCCTCGACGATGAATTCCTTGATCTTCTGCTGCGCGTCGTCCGCGACCAGCGCTCGCATCCAGGCCCCTCCTGTGGTCTCGCCCGTGATCTTTCCTGTGATCCGCCGGACTCTTCGAACCCTTGACAGTGTGCTCGACGGTGGAGCACCGTCACCTCCAGGACGTAGGACATCCTACGTCCCACCTCCGTACACCGTCAGTTAACCGTGGAGACCACCGCCATGACTCTCCGAGCCCCGCTCCCCGCCCCCTTCCGGGGCGTCGTACCGCCGCTGGTCACCCCGCTCACCGCCGAGGGCGAGGTGGACGTCGCCTCCGTGAGCCGGCTCGCCGAGCATCTCATCGGCGCCGGGGTGCACGGCCTCTTCATGCTGGGCTCCAGCGGCGAGACCGCCTACCTCACCGATGCCCAGCGCCGCACCGCCCTGGAGGCCGCCGTCGACGCGGCGGCGGGCCGGGTCCCGGTCCTCGCCGGCGTCATCGAGACGACCACGGCCCGGGTCCTGGAGCGCGCCCAGGACGCGGTGAAGGCGGGCGCCGACGCGCTCGTGGCGACCGCCCCGTTCTACACCCGCACCCACCCGGCCGAGATCGCGGGCCACTTCCGGCGGCTGCGCTCCGGCGCGGACCTGCCCCTGTTCGCGTACGACATCCCGTCCGCGGTGCACACCAAGCTCGGCCGCGACACGATCCTCGAACTGGCCACCGACGGCACCCTCTCCGGCCTCAAGGACTCCAGCGGCGACGAAGGCTCCCTGCGCCGCCTGCTCGCCCCGCTGCGCGCCGCGGCCCCCACGTTCTCGGTGTTCACGGGCGCCGAACTGACCGTGGACGGCGCCCTCCTCGCGGGCGTCGACGGCGTGGTCCCCGGCCTCGGCAACGTCGACGCGCACGGCTACGTCCGGCTCTACGAAGCCGCGCGCGCCGGCGACTGGGACGCGGCCCGCGCCGAGCAGGACCGGCTCGCCGCGCTGTTCTCGATCACGGACGCCGGCGACCCGGCCGTCATGGGTGGCTCGTCCTCGGCGCTCGGCGCGTTCAAGGCCGCCGTCCACCTCCAGGGCGTCATCGACTGCCCCGCCACGGCCGCTCCGCAGATCCCGCTGGGCGAGGCCGAGTTCGCGTACGTCCGCCGCCACCTGGTCGAAGCGGGTCTGCTGTGACGACGGCCGTGCGGGAACCCTGGTACTCCGACATCGGCCCCGCCCGGTGGAAGTCCTTCTTCGCCGCCTGGATCGGCTACTTCCTCGACGGCTTCGACTTCGTCCTGATCACCCTCGTACTGACCGAGATCGGCGACGACTTCGGGCTTTCGTCGGTCGAGCAGGCGAGCCTGGTCTCCGGCGCGTTCATCACGCGCTGGCTGGGCGGCGCGGTCCTCGGCGCGCTCGGCGACCGGTTCGGCCGCAAGGCGGCCATGGTCGCCTCGATCGTGCTCTACTCGGTCGGCACGTTCGCCTGCGGTTTCGCGTGGGACTACACGAGCCTGTTCACCGCGCGCCTGCTGATCGGCATGGGCATGGCCGGCGAGTACAGCGCGAGCGCCACATACGTCTTGGAGAGCTGGCCCGCGAAGCTGCGCAACCGCGCGTCCGGCTTCCTGATCTCCGGCTTCTCGCTCGGCGGCGTCCTCGCGGCCGAGGTGTACGAGCTGGTGGTCCCGGGCCACGGGTGGCGCTGGCTGTTCTACATCGGGCTCTTCCCCGTGGCGATCGCGCTGTGGGTGCGGCGGGCGCTGCCCGAGGCGGAGGAGTGGCAGGAGAGGGTCGCGGAGGCCGGTCAACGGCCCAACCCGTTCCGGCCGCTGTTCGCCACGCGCCGCCTCGCGACGGTCAACACGGTGCTCGCGGTCGTGGCGACAGGCGCCCTGTTCGCGGTGTTCACGCCGCTCGGCGGGGGCGCGGTGCCGCTGCTCTCCGTGGTGGCGGCGGCCTGCCTGCTGGCGTTCACGGTCCAGTTGGGCGGGCGGAAGCGGTGGCTGCTGTACGTGGCGCTGACCGTGACCGTGTTCTGCGCGTTCCTGTACAGCTGGCCGGTGCAGGCGCTGCTGCCGACGTACCTGAAGACCGAGCTGGGCTACTCCCCCGGCGAGGTCACCGACGCCCTCTTCTGGGCGGGCTTCGGCACGGCCGTCGGCTGCGTCGTGGCGGGCTTCATCGGCGACCGGTTCGGCACGCGGCGCGCGTACGCGGTGACGCTCGTCGTCGGCCTGGCCTTCGTCTACCCGGTGTTCGCGGTCCACGACAGCCCGGTGGGCCTCGGCATCCTGCTGTTCTGCATGCTCGCGTGCATGCAGGGCATCTCGGGCCTGCTCCCGAAGTACATCGCGGGCCACTTCCCGACGGAGACGCGCGCGGCGTCCCTCGGCTTCACGTACAACGTGGGGGCCCTCGGCGGCGCGGTCGCCCCGGTGCTCGGCGCGCGGCTGGCCTCGGGGATGTCGCTCGGCCAGTCCCTGGCGATCCTGACGTTCGCGCTCACGCTGCTGGTGATCGTCCTCATCGGCTTCGACGTCCCGAACCGACTGGCACGCTTGGTGAGCGACGAGGGCCCTGCGGACTATCTGGCCGAGGAACCAATCGAGCCACGCGCGAAGGTGGGTAAATCAAGCCCCTGCGGCGATTGAGCAGCGGGGTCCGGGGCAGAGCCCCGAGACCGCAACGCCGGTACGGCTGAGCCGCTACGGGGCCGTAGGCGTGGCGGAGCCGTCGTGCTGCGGCCCGTAGGGCGTAGCGAAATACGGGTCCGGGTCCCGCGGCCCGAACAGCCCGGTAAGGCCCAGGTGCACCACCAGCGCGGCCAACGGCCACGCCAGCAGCGCCCCCTTGGCGTTCAGCTCCAGGGGGGCGTCGAACACCACGCCCTTGCCGACTTCCTTGGCGTGCGCGGCGACGTTCTGCGTCGGCCCGAGCCAGACGCCGAAACGCCAGGCGAGCACCCCGCCGAGCAGGCTGCCCACGGCCAGCGCCACGACCAGCGGCACGCCCCCGCGCCTGCGCCACAGGAAGACGGCGGCGCCGGTGACGACGCCGAACGCGAGCCCGAGCAGGGCAAACGTTCCGTCGATACCGATGGCCTGCTCGCCCTCGGTGTCCTTGAGGTAGACCGCCGAGGCGTCCGAGACCAGCGGGACCCGGGGCGCGAGCCACAGCCACAGCGCGCCGAGCGCGAGCCCCACCACCGCGACGCCGACCGTCACGACGACGGCCTCGCGCAGTTCGGCCCGGAGCCCCGGACCGTCTTCCTGCGGGGCGGCGGGCGCGGGAGGCAGATGTCCGGTCATGGGGTCGGGGGCCTGCCAGGGGTCGCTGTTCCCGTTGTTGTGCGGGGGCTGATGGGGCGGCGGTGTCAGCGGTGCGGTCACCCTGCCATCGTGCCAGGCGTCGCTGTGCGGCGCGTCACCGGACGGCGGCCCGACGGTAGGCCCATGTCGCCACGGCCAGTGAGGCGACGCCGACGGCCGCACAGACGCCCAGGTCGAGCAGGACCACGCCCCAGTCGGGGTGCTCGGCGAAGGTCCGCGCGAACGCCTCGACCCCGTACGTCGAAGGGAGCAGGTCCCTCGCCCACTGCACGAACTCCGGCATCCGGTCGGCCGGCAGCACACCGAGCAGCAGCGCCGCGGACATGCCCAACTGGCCGAGCAGCGTGGCCAGTTCGGGCCGGGGCGCGAGCAGCCCGAGCGCGGCGCCGAGGCCGGCGAGAGCGGCGCCCGCCAGCGGGATCACCGCCGCGAGCACCCACAGGTGGGTGAGCGGCAGCTGGAACATCGCACAGCCGACGACCGCGGTGACCACGGTCCCCGGCACGGTGAACGAGGCGTACGCGCCCGCGGCGCCGAGCACCACGGAGGCGGGCGGCACCGGCAGCGTCGCGTAGTGGTCGAGCCCGCCGGCCGCCCGCAGCTGCCCGAAGTACTGGGCGAGCAGGTTCAGCGCGACGAACGCGACGACGAGCACCGCGGACCCGGCCACCACGGCCTGCGCCTCACGGCCGCCCTGCTCGACGACGCCGCGCATCAGGATCATGATGCCGATGCTCTGGAACGTCGCCACGAAGAGCAGCGGGATCCGGGCCACGCGGGCCCGGCTCAGCTGCGCCCGGTAGACGGCGGCGAGCGCCGGCAGGAAGCGGGCGCGGGGCGCGAGCGCCTCCTCGGCGGGGCCCGGCGCGGGCGCGGGACGCGCGGGCGCGAGTTCGGCGGCGACCGCGGGAGCGGTGGGAACGACGCTCATGCCTTCACCAGGCCCTTCACACCGCTGCGGCTCCCGCCGAGCGCCAGGTACACATCCTCAAGGCTCGGCGTCGCGAGCGTGAAGTCGTCCAGGAAGTCGAAGGCCGGGCCGCCGGTGACGGCGGCGACGGCGGAGCGGGCCGCGTCCGGTTCGAGCCGCAGCGACCAGCGCCGCCCTGATTCCACGGCGTACGCGCGCAGCCGCGCCACCTCGTCGAGCTCCATCGGAGCCTTCTCCCGCCACACGAGTTCCACGCGCACCTCACCGGCGACGCGTTGCTTGAGGCCCGCAGGGGTGTCGCAGGCGATGACGCGGCCCTGGTCGAGCACGGCCACCCGGTCGAGCACGGTCTCGGCCTCGATCACGTTGTGGGTGACGAGCAGCACGGTCGCGCCCTGCTCGGCCCGCCGCCGGTCGACGGCGCCCCAGACCGCGCGCCGCGCGACGGGGTCCATCCCGGTGGTCGGCTCGTCGAGCACGAGCAGCGGTCGCTCCCCGACGAGCGCGGACGCGAAACAGGCGAGCCGCCGCTGCCCGCCGGACAGCTTCTTGATCGGCCGCGCGGCGAGCGGGGTGAGCCCCAGCTCGTCGAGCACGTCGTCGCGGGCGGCCCGCGCGTCCTTGAGCGAGAGCCCCCGCAGCCGCCCGGTGGTCTCGGCGGCCAGCGCGACGGTCAGCTCGTCCAGCGCGGTCGACTCCTGCCCGAGGTAGGCGAGGATCCGGGAGGCCCGCTCGGGGTGCCGCACGATGTCGTGCCCCAGGATCTCGACGCTGCCCGCGTCGGGGCGCATCAGCCCGGTCAGCTGCCGTACGAGGGTGGACTTGCCCGCCCCGTTCGGCCCGAGGAGTCCGAAGATCTCCCCGCGCCGGATGTCGAGCCGTACGTCGTCCGTGGCCCGCAGCTCCGGCGTAGCGGGCACACCGCGGCGCCCGCGTGAGGCCGGATATGTCTTCCGGAGCCCCCGCACCGCGCACACCACAGCGCCCGCGTTACGCTTCGGGGCGACGTCATCGGTGCGCATACTCACGAGGAACGAGCCTACGGGGTCCGGCGTTCACGATTGCACGCGGGGCGGGACATTTCCCACGCTTGCCGTACGCCCTGCTCACCCACCCCTACGCCACGGGGCTCCGCCCCGCCCGCCTATTCGGCGGCAGCCGCGTGCTCGGCGGTGCGGACGTCGATCTCCTGCCAGAATCCGGCCCGGATCGCATACCGGTCGTGCTCGTCGATCTGGTCGTCCTTGTGCGCGAGCAGCCCGAACCGCGCCGCGTACCGCAGCAGCTCGCCGTCGATCCGGTGCGGCACCCGCGGATACATGGTCGCCAGCTTCTGGAGCTGCGTCTGGTCCCCAAGACGCTCCCGCCACCGCCGCGCGAACACCTGCCCGACCTCGTACGGGTCCCCGCCGATCGCGGTGATGTCCTCCTCGCGGTCGGCCCACCGCTGCTCGGCCGTGGTGAGCTGCGCCAGCGTCGGCAAGGACGCCACGTCGGCGGGTTCCCCGCCGCCACCGGGCCGCTCGACCCACCCCTTGTCGGACGACCACCGCAGCGTCGCGTTCGCGGGGTGCTGCGCGGCCTGCGCCCCCGGCCCGCGCAGCGCGGCGAGGTCCTTGGGCGTGGGCACGCCCTTGGCGCCGCCCGCCCGGTCCTCCTCCGATGCCGCCGAAGCCGCCGCACCGTTCTCCCCGTGCGCGGCCGGCGCGTGCTGCACGGGCGCCGCGCCCCCGGGATCCTCCACCGGGCGCCCCGCCGAGGAGAGCGCCGACTCGGGCAGCGGCGCGGACAGGATCGCGGCGATCTCCGGGCGCGGCACGGGCTGCGGCACGCAGATCCCACCGAGCTCCTTGGCGCGTACGGCCTTGGTGATCCAGACCCGGTCGAGCACCCGCCGCTCGTCGGCCTCCGCGACCAGGTCCTCGGACTGGTTGTAGTCACCGTCGGCGGCCTGCACCGCCCACAGGTGGACGGCGACGCCGTGCTCCTTGGCCGCCATCATGCCGGGCAGCAGGTCCCCGTCCCCGGTCACGAGCACGATGTCCGAGCAGGCACGATTGCGGGCCAGCTCGGTCAGCTCGGCGTGCATCGCCGCGTCGACGCCCTTCTGCGCCCACCGCCCGTCGGACCGGGTCAGCGCGCCAAGGCGGACGGTGACCCGCGGCATCACCCGCAGCCGCCGGTGCTCGGGCTGCGGCACCCGGTCGGGCGCCCCGTCGAACCAGTAGATGCGCAGCAGTTCGCGCCCGGTCTCGGCCTCGGCGCGCTCGCGCAGGCCCTGGATGAGGGCGGCGTGATCGACATGGATCCGGGAGCGGGAGGGTTCGCCCGCGAGCAGGCTCGCCGCGGCCCCCAGCAGATATCCGGCGTCCACCAGAACGATGCAACGGTCCACGCGATCCACCCTCTTTCGCCGACTTGCCAGCAGTCCGGACGCGGTCCACGGGGCGGCTCCCGCGGCTTCGCTTCGGGTTTCCTTCGAGTCTGCCCGACCGCGCGGGGGTTAACGGCCCGAACTGGATCTTCGGCGTGGCGGAAGCCGTGAACTCGGGGTAGGCACCCCGCGACGGGCGTCCGCTACGAACCGTAATACCCCGAAATGCGTTCTTGCTCCGCCTGTGTGAATCTGAAGCCGGCCCTGGCCCCTAGATCCCCCGCAGGAGGCAGATCACCATGGCCAAGAACCGTAAGCAGAACCGCCATCAGCAGAAGGCGGCCCAGGCCGCTCAGCCGGACGAGCAGGCCCGGTCCTCGGCCATGGAGGCCCAAGCAAAGTCGGCCGTGGAGGCCACGCCGGGCGACGTCGCCCGGAAGCACCGCGAGCGCCGCTTCGGCCACAACTGAGGCGTATCGCAGGGCAGTTGGCATACAGCGAGGGGCGCACCCGGAAGTCCGGGTGCGCCCCTCGCGCGTGTCTCGTCGAGGTCAGCCTGTCAGGCAGGCCGGGCCGAGCAGCACCTTCAGGTCGCCGTAGAGCGACGGGTCGGGCTTCACCCGGTGCCGGTCGAGCCGCAGCACCGTGGTCTTGCGCGGCCCTTGGAGCTTGATCCGCACCTCGCTGTCGCCCCGGTGGTTGGTGAGGATCTCGCCGAGCCGGCTGATCATCGGCGGGGTCACCTTCAGGGCCGGGATCGTGAGGATCACGGGCGCGTTGGTGCCCGCGTTCGACAGGTCGGGGACCTGCATCTCCATGGCGACCAGGCGCGGCACGTCCTCCCGCTTGTCGAGGCGGCCCTTCACGAACACCACGGCGTCCTCGACGAGCTGCGTGGACACCAGCTGGTACGTCGCCGGGAAGAACATGCACTCGATGGAACCGGCGAGGTCCTCGACGGTCGCGATCGCCCAGGCGTTGCCCTGCTTGGTCATCTTGCGCTGGAGGCCCGAGATGATGCCGCCGACCGTGACGACCGCGCCGTCCCCGAAGTCACCGCCGGTGAGCTGGCCGATGCCCGCGTCCGCCTTGTCGGAGAGCACGTGCTCCAGGCCGAAGAGCGGGTGGTCGGAGACGTACAGGCCGAGCATCTCGCGCTCCTGGGCGAGCAGATACGTCTTGTCCCACTCGTCGGTGGAGAACTCGACGTCGAGGCCGAAGCCCGGCTCGTCGCTCTCCCCCTCGCCCATGCCGCCGAAGAGGTCGAACTGCCCCTCGGCCTCCTTGCGCTTCACCGCCACGACGTTGTCGATCATCGGCTCGTACTGGGCGGTGAGGCCCTTGCGCGTGTGGTTCATGGCGTCGAACGCGCCGGCCTTGATCAGCGATTCCGTCGTCCGCTTATTGCAGGCGGCGGCCTCGATCTTGTCGAGGTAGTCGGGGAACGAGGTGAACTTCCCCTTCGCCTTGCGGGCGCGGACGATCGACTCCACCACGTTCGACCCGACGTTGCGGACCGCCTCCAGGCCGAAGAGGATCACGTCGTCGCCCTGGGCGGCGAAGTTGTGCACCGACTCGTTCACATCCGGCGGGAGGACCTTGATCTTCATGCGCCGGCACTCGTTGAGGTAGACGGCCGACTTGTCCTTGTCGTCCTTCACCGAGGTGAGCAGCGCGGCCATGTACTCGGCCGGGTAGTTCGCCTTCAGGTACGCGGTCCAGTAGGTGACCAGGCCGTACGCGGAGGAGTGCGCCTTGTTGAACGCGTAGCCCGCGAACGGGACCAGGACGTCCCACAGGGCCTGGATCGCCTGGTCGGAGAAGCCCTTCTTCTTCGCGCCCTCCTGGAAGAGGACGAAGTTCTTCGCCAGCTCCTCGGGCTTCTTCTTGCCCATCACGCGGCGCAGCACGTCGGCCTCGCCGAGCGAGTAGCCCGCGACGATCTGTGCGGCCTTCTGCACCTGCTCCTGGTACACGATCAGGCCGTAGGTCAGGCCGAGCGTCTCCTTCAAGGGCTCTTCGAGCTCCTTGTGGATCGGCGTGATCTCCTGCCGGCCGTTCTTCCGCTCCGCGTAGTTGATGTGCGAGTTCATGCCCATCGGGCCCGGCCGGTACAGGGCCGAGACGGCGGAAATGTCCTCGAAGTTGTCGGGCTGCATCTGGCGAAGGAGCGAGCGCATCGGCCCGCCGTCGAACTGGAACACACCGAGCGTGTCGCCGCGGCAGAGCAGTTCGAAGGTCTTCGGGTCGTCCAGCGGGAGATCGAGCATCTCCAGGTCGATGCCCTTGTTGGAACGCACCATCTTGACGGCGTCGTCCATGATCGTCAGGTTGCGGAGCCCCAGGAAGTCCATCTTCAGGAGGCCGAGCGACTCGCACTGCGGGTAGTCCCACTGCGTGATCGTCACGCCGTCGGTGTGCCGGGTCCACAGCGGGGCGTGGTCGACGATCGGCTCGCTGGACATGATGACGCCGGCCGCGTGCACACCCATCTGCCGGACCAGGCCCTCGACGCCCTTGGCGGTGTCGATGACCTTCTTGACGTCCGGCTCGTTCTCGTACATCCCCCGGATCTCGCCGGCCTCGCTGTAACGCGGGTGCTGGGAGTCGGTGATGCCGGAGAGGTCGATGCCCTTGCCGAGGACGTCGGCGGGCATGGCCTTGGTGAGGCGGTCGCCCATCGCGTACGGGTAGCCGAGCACGCGCGCGGAGTCCTTGATCGCGTTCTTGGCCTTGATCTTGCCGTAGGTGCCGATCATGGCGACCTTGTCGGCGCCGTACTTCTCCGTCACGTACCTGATCACTTCGACGCGCCTGCGCTCGTCGAAGTCGATGTCGACGTCGGGCATGGAGACGCGCTCGGGGTTGAGGAACCGCTCGAAGATCAGGCCGTGCGTGATCGGGTCGAGGTCGGTGATGCCCATGGCGTACGCGACGATCGAACCGGCCGCGGAACCACGGCCGGGGCCCACCGCGATGCCGTTGTTCTTGGCCCACATGATGAAGTCGGCGACGACCAGGAAGTACCCCGGGAACCCCATCTGGATGATGATGTCCATCTCGTACTCGACCTGCCGCTGGCGGTCCTCGGGGACGCCGCCCGGGTAGCGGCGGTTCATGCCGACCCGGACCTCCTCCTGGAACCAGGTGATCTCCGTGAAGCCGTCCGGGATGTCGAACTTCGGCATGAGGTCGCGCTTCTCGAACATGCCGGTCGTGTCGATCTGCTCGGCCACCAGCAGCGTGTTCCGGCAGCCCTCCTGCCAGGCGTCCGAGGAGTCGATGGCGTACATCTCGTCCGTCGACTTCAGGTAGTAGCCCGTGCCGTTGAACCGGAAGCGGTCCGGGTCGGAGAGGTTCTTGCCGGTCTGGATGCACAGCAGCGCGTCGTGCGCCGTCGCCTCGTGCGCGTACGTGTAGTGCGAGTCGTTCGTCACCAGCGGCGGGATGCCGACCTTCTTGCCGACCCGCAGGAGGTCCTCGCGGACCCGGTGCTCGATGTCGATGCCGTGGTCCATCAGCTCCAGGAAGTACCGGTCCTTGCCAAAGATGTCCTGGTACTCGGCGGCCGCCTTGACCGCCTCGTCGAACTGACCGAGGCGCAGCCGGGTCTGCAGCTCACCGGAGGGGCAGCCGGTGGACGCGATGATGCCCTCGCTCCACTGGGAGAGCGTCTCCTTGTCCATGCGCGGCCACTTCTGCAGCCAGCCCTCGGCGTACGCGTCCGATGACAGCTTGAACAGGTTGTGCAGCCCCGTGCTGTTCGCCGCCCACATCGTCTTGTGGGTGTAACCACCGGAACCCGAGACGTCGTCGCGCTTCTGGTGCGGCTGGCCCCACTTGACCTTCTGCTTGTTGCGCCGGGACTCCGGGGCGACGTAGGCCTCGATGCCGATGATCGGCGTGATGCCCGCCTTCTGCGCGGTGTGGAAGAAGTCGTACGCCCCGTGCAGGTTGCCGTGGTCGGACATCGCGATGTGCGTCATGCCCATGTCGCCGGCGGCCTTGAACATGTCATTGAGCCGCGCCGCACCGTCCAGCAGCGAGTACTGGGTGTGCACATGCAGGTGCGTGAAGGGCGGCTTGGACACGGTGGGGGCCTCCAATGGAAAACACCGGGCGACTGACGGGGGACAGCTTGGAAGTCTACGACCGGTCACTGACAACGGCCGGGCACTCCGGAGTACGGTCGTGCGTTGGACAGGCCAGAACATCTGTCCCACGCGTCAGTACGGCGTACCGGACCATCCCGCACCAGGAGGCACCCAGCGATGTCGGAACCGCAGCCCACCGCTGAGCAGCGCGGCGAGCAGATCCTCTCCGTCTTCGACACCGCGTTCGGCGAGCTCCTCGCCGCCGACCCCGCGGCCTTCCGGGTCAAATTCCGCAAGATGGCGGCCTCGGCCTTCGCCTTCTACCGGGGCACGGCCTGCCTGTTCTACGGGGACGTGGAGCGCGAGCAGCACGGCGGGCCCTACCTGGACGAGCGCACCAGCCGGGTGTGGATCCACGGCGACCTGCACGCGGAGAACTTCGGCACGTACATGGACTCCACGGGCCGGCTGATCTTCAACGTGAACGACTTCGACGAGGCGTACGTGGGCCCCTTCACCTGGGACCTCAAGCGCTTCGCCGCCTCCGTCGCGCTGGTCGGCTACTCCAAGGCGCTGAGCGACGAGCAGATCACGGACCTCGTGCGCACGTACGCGGCGGCCTACCGCGAGCGCATCCACGCGCTGGCGACCGGTGCCAAGAGCGACGAGGTGCCGCCCTTCACGCTGGACACGGCCGAGGGGCCGCTCCTGGAGGCGCTGCGCGACGCCCGGTCGCTGACCCGTTTCAGCCTGCTGGAGTCCATGACGGAGATCCGCGAGTTCGAGCGCCGCTTCGCGGAGGGCGGCGGCTCCATCGAGCTGGACGCGGCGACGCGCTACAAGGTGCTCGCGGCGTTCGACGGGTACCTGGAGACGCTGCCGGAGGCCTCCCTCTCCCGTCCGGACTCGTACCGGGTGAAGGACGTGGTCGGGCGCCGCGGCATCGGTATCGGCTCCGCGGGCCTCCCCTCGTACAACATCCTTCTCGAGGGCAACAGTGACGCCCTGGAGAACGATGTCGTGATCTACATGAAGCAGGCCCAGACCCCGGCCGTCTCGCGGCACATCACCGACCCGGCGGTCCGCGGGTACTTCCAGCACGAGGGCCACCGCACGGTCATCTCGCAGCGCGCCCTGCAGGCGCACGCCGACCCGTGGCTGGGCTGGACGGAGCTGGACGGCGCCGGGCAGCTGGTCGCCGAGATCTCGCCGTACGCGGTGGACCTGGACTGGAGCGACATCGACGACCCGGAGGAGATCGCGGCGGTCGTCGCCGACCTCGGCCGGGCCACGGCGACGATGCACGCGGCGGCGGACGACCAGTCCGGCGAGTCGCTGGTGCCGTTCTCCACGGAGCGCGCCATCGACGCGGCGATCGCGGCCGACGAGGAGGGCTTCGCTCCCCTGCTGGTCGACTTCGCGCACTCCTACGGGGCACGCGCGCGTGCGGACCACCAGATCTTCGTGGACCTGTTCCGCAACGGCCGCATCCCCGGCCTGTAACGCACAGGAACCCTTTAGGCATCGCTTACCGGAAGGCATGGCACACTCTGCCGCGATGGACGACATATCCGGGACCCAGCTACGAGTGACGCGCGCGGCGCTGTTCACGGCTTGCGTCGTGACGCTGTCCGTCGCGTCGCACGTGCTGCTGTCCCGGGCCCCGCTGCCGCTCACGACGATCGCGGCGATCGCCGCGGCCGTCTTCGTGATCGCGTACGCGCTGGCGGGACGTGAGCGCGGCTTCGGCCGGATCGCGGCCCTGCTCGTCCCGCTGGAACTGGCCGCCGACACGGTCTTCACGACCGGCCAGCACGTCTGTTACGGCCAGGCCGGCGGCCCCGTCGCGGGACCCCTGCGCCAGTTCGGCTTCGACGTGCTGTGCGCCGGGAACGTGGGCACCCCGCTGGCCCGCATGACGGGCGGCGGCACGGAGCGGGCCGCCGCGCTCTTCGCGCACACCGACCCGGCGGCCTCCTGGCTGCTGCTCGGCGCGCACGTCGCCGTCGGCCTGCTCGCGGCCGCCTGGCTGCGCCGCGGCGAGCAGGCCCTGGCCCAACTGCTGCGCGCGGTGGCCGCCTTCGCGTTCCGGCCGCTGCTCATCGCGTTCGCCGCGGTCACCGTCCGGCGCGAGCCGGATGTGCGGCTGCCGCGCCCCGCCACGCGCGTACCGGCTTCCCGCACCCGGCTCTGGGTGCACTCCGTAGGACGGCGCGGGCCGCCGTGCCCGGCCGCCTGAGCCACCACCCGGCTCGGGCTCCGGCACGGCAGTCCCTCTACGTATGTCACTTACCTACGGAGCACGACCATGAGCAAGCGCAACACCCAGCAGTCGAAGTCCGCGGCCCGTGAGCGGCTGCGCGCCGAACGCGAGCGCCAGGCCAAGCGGGACAAGACGAAGCGGCAGGCGATCGTCGGCGTCTCCATCGTCGCGGTCCTGGCGATAGCCGGCGGCGTCGGCTACGCCGTGATGCAGGCCAACAAGCCCTCCCACTGGGAGACGGCGATGGACGCCAAGTCCTCCGCCGTGAAGGCGCCCAAGAACACCTCGGGCAAGGACGGCACGACCGTCGTCATCGGCAAGGCCGGCGCCAAGAAGACCATGAAGATCTACGAGGACTCGCGCTGCCCGGTCTGCGCCTCCTTCGAGCAGACGGTCGGCCCGCAGCTCCACAAGGACGTCGAGGCCGGCAAGTTCAAGCTCCAGTACGTCGGCGGCACGTTCCTCGACGGCGACGACTCGGCCAAGGGCGACGTCGGCACCAACGGCGAGGGCTCGAAGAACGCGCTGAGCGCGCTCGGCGCGGCCCTCAACGTGAGCCAGGACTCCTTCCTCGACTTCAAGACGGCGCTCTACTCGGCGAAGTTCCACCCCGAGGAGAACGAGGACAAGCTGAAGGACGACGACTACCTGATCAAGATCGCCGACACCGTGGACTCGCTCAAGGGCAACAAGGCGTTCCAGAAGGACGTCACGAACGGTACGTACGACGACTGGGCCATGAAGATGTCCAAGTCGTTCGACACGAACAAGGACGGCGTCACCGGCACGCCGAGCCTGGTCGTGGACGGCAAGAAGCTGACCGGTTCGGACGGCCAGAACGCTCCGATGACCGTGGCCGAGTACAAGACCGCGACGGAGAAGGCCCTCAAGGGCTGACGCCGGGTCCACGCACGGACGAAGAGCGGGCGAACCTTTCGGGTTCGCCCGCTCTTTGTATCTACCAGTCAGTAGTCTGACCGGCTGTGACCAGTCGACTTCAGCAATCCGTTCCCAGATCCACACCGGGCGCGCCCAGCGCCCCGAGCCGCCGTACGGTCGTCAAGGCCGCGGCCGCGGGTGCCGCGCTCGCCGCGCCGTTCGCCGCCGCGGCCCCCGCCCACGCCGCCGAGGCGCCCGCCTTCCTGCACGGCGTCGCGTCCGGCGATCCGCTGCCCGACGGGGTCCTGCTGTGGACGCGCGTGACGCCGGGCGCCGACGCGGTGCCCGGCTCCGGCAAGGGCCCCGACGTGCGGGTGAGCTGGGAGATAGCAACGGACAAGGCCTTCCGGCAGATCGTCGGCCGGGGAACCGTGACCGCGAGCGCCGCCTCCGACCACACGGTCAAGGCCGATGTAAGGGGCCTGCGCCCGGCGACCGCCTATTACTTCCGCTTCTCCGTGGACGCCACCCGCTCCCCCGTGGGCCGCACCCGCACCACCCCCGCCACCGACGCCTCCCCCGACGGCCTGCGCTTCGGCGTCGTCTCCTGCGCCAACTGGGAGGCCGGCTACTACTCCTCGTACCGGCACCTTGCCGCCCGCACCGACCTGGACGCGGTCCTGCACCTCGGCGACTACCTCTACGAGTACAAGACGGGCGAGTACCCGACCGCCGACTACACCGTCCGCGAGCACCGGCCGGCCCACGAGATCGTCTCGCTCGCCGACTACCGCACCCGGCACGGCCAGACCAAGACCGACGCCGACGTCCAGGCGATGCAGGCCGTGCACCCGCTGATCGCGATCTGGGACGACCACGAGTTCGCCAACGACGCCTGGTCGGGCGGCGCGGAGAACCACACGCCGGGCACCGAGGGCGACTGGCAGGCGCGCCAGCAGGCCGCGAAGCAGGCCTACTTCGAGTGGATGCCGGTCCGGCCGTCCACCGCGGGCACGGTCTTCCGCCGCCTGCGCTTCGGCAACCTGGCCGACCTCCACCTGCTCGACCTGCGCTCGTTCCGCTCCGAGCAGTCGAGCGTCGGCAACGGAGCGGTGGACTCCCCGGAGCGTACGATCACCGGCCGCGCCCAGCTCGACTGGCTGAAGTCCGGGCTCACCGCGTCGAACGCGCGCTGGAAGCTGGTCGGCACCTCGGTGATGATCTCGCCGGTCGCCTTCGGTTCGCTGCCCGCCCACATCGCGGGCCCGCTGGCCGAGTTGCTCGGCCTTCCGAAGGAAGGCCTGGCGATCAACGTCGACCAGTGGGACGGCTACACGCACGACCGCGCCGAGCTCATCTCCCACCTGCGCGAGCACGCCGTCCGCGACACCGTCTTCCTGACCGGCGACATCCACATGGCGTGGGCCAACGACGTGCCGGTCAAGGCGGCGACGTATCCGCTGTCCCCCTCCGCCGCGACGGAGTTCGTGGTCACGTCCGTGACCTCCGACAACCTGGACGACATCCTGCACGTCGCCCCGGACACGCTCTCCACGGTCGCCGAGGGCGCCATCAAGGCTGCCAACCGGCACGTGCGCTGGCTGGACATGGACCGCCACGGATACGGCGTCCTGGACGTCACGGCCGAGCGGACGCAGATGGACTTCTACGTGATCTCCGACCGCGCGGACCGGAGCGCGACATCGGCCTGGCAGCGCTCGTACCGCACCCTCACCGGCACCCAGAAGGTCGAGCGGGCGGACGCCCCGGTCGCGTAACGAGCGCCTACAGCGTTTCGAGGAAGCCGAGCGCCACCCGCCAGGTGGCCTCGGCGGCCTCCTCGTCGTAGTCCGGCAGATCGGGGTCGGTGTAGATGTGCCCCGCGCCCGCGTAGCGGTAGACCTCCACGTCGGCCCCCGTGCGCCCCATCTGCAGGTACCAGGCGGTCAGCCAGTCGTCCGTCTCGAACGGGTCGGGCTCGGCGACGTGCAGCTGGACCGGGAGCTCGTCCACGCTGACGCCCTCCGCGATGTCGGACGTGCCGTGCAGGAGCAGCAGCCCCTTCGCCTTGTCGTCGCCGAGGGCGAGGGTCTGCGCGGTCGCGGCGCCGAACGAGAACCCGGCGTAGACGAGACCACGGTCGGAGTAGGGCGCGGCCGCGAGGACGGCGCGCTTGAGCAGCTCGTCCTTGCCGATCTCGTCCTTGAAGGCCATGCCCTCCTCGACGGTGTCGAAGGTGCGGCCCTCGAAGAGATCAGGGGTCCACACCTCGTGTCCGGCGGCCCGCAGCCGGTCGGCCGCGGCCTCCACGGCGGGCCGCAGACCGAACGCCGAATGGAAAAGCATGATGTTCATGGGCTCCATGGTGCCAGGGCCCCCGCAGGTTGGGCGCGCCCGATCCCGGTTACCGTCGTGGCATGGAGAACGTACTGCGTCCACTGATCGTCATTGGTGGCTCGGTCGTGCTCACGCTGTTGGTGGGGTGGGCGGTCGACCGGCTGCTGCTCCGCACCGACCAGCGCCACCACGAGACGCCGTTGTGGGGACTGCTGCGCCGCTGTCGGCTGCCGCTCCAGGTCGTGCTCTGCGCGGCGCTCCTGAGGGGTTCGTACGACCAGTCGGGGCTCGCGAAGGGGCACGGCGGCACCGTTGGAGAAACGCTCAACCTGGTCCTGATCGGCGCCACCGCCTGGCTCGCCGTCCGGATCTCCTCGGCCGTCGTCGAGTCGTCCTACGCCCGCTACGCCACCGCCCAGCGCGACCCGGCCCGGGTCCGCCGCGTGCGCACCCAGGTCACCCTGATCCAGCGCGTCGTCATCGCGGTCGTCGGCGTGGTCGCGGTGGCCGCGATGCTCCTGACGTTCCCCGCCTTCAGAGCGGCCGGGGCCTCACTGCTCGCCTCGGCCGGCATCCTCGGCATCGTCGCCGGTGTCGCCGCGCAGTCCACGCTCGGCAACCTCTTCGCGGGCCTGCAGATCGCGTTCGGCGACATGGTGCGGATCGGCGACACCGTGGTCGTGGACGGCGAGTGGGGCACGGTCGAGGAGATCACCCTCACCTTCCTCGCCGTGCGCACCTGGGACGAGCGCCGGATCACCATGCCGGTCTCGTACTTCACGTCGAAGCCGTTCGAGAACTGGTCGCGCGGCGGCGTCCAGATGACCGGCACCGTCTTCTTCCACCTCGACCACAGCGCGCCCGTGCCCGAGATGCGCGAGAAGCTGCACGACATCCTGCGCGAGTGCGCCGCCTGGGACGGCCGCGACTGGGGCCTCGCCGTCACCGACACGACGCCCAGCACGCTGCAGGTCCGCGCCCTGGTCACCGCCAAGGACGCGGACGACATCTGGACGGTGCGGGTCACCGTCCGCGAGCAGCTCGTGCGCTGGCTGACCGAACAGCACCCGTACGCGCTGCCGCGGATCAACACGGCGACGGCCCTGGTCGCCCCGGACGAGGCGGACTCCCTGCCGGACCACGTACTCAGCCGCAACGGCCGCGCGCCCCGGACGGGCCGGGGCTAGTGCCGTTCTAACGTCCCAGGAACTCCCCGCCGTTGACCTGGACGATCTGCCCGCTGACATGGCCGCCGCCCGGCGACGCCAGCCACAGCACGGTGGCCGCGATGTCGTCGGGCGTCCCGGCGCGACCGGTCAGGGTGGCGTCGACCCGGCGCCGGTACTCCGCCTCGGGCATCGAGGGCCCGAAGAAGTCGGTGTCCTCGATGTAGCCGGGCGCGACGGTGTTCACCGTGATGCCGCGCGGACCGAGGGCCTTCGCGAGGTCGTACGTGTACGGGTGCAGGGCCGCCTTCGAGGCTCCGTACGAACCCTGGCCCGAGCCGCGCAGCGCCGCGATGGAGGACACGAACACGATCCGGCCGCCGGGCGAGGCAAGGTGCTCGCGCAGCGCCTCGGTGAGCAGGACCGAAGTGAGCGTATTGATCCGGAAGTTGGCGTTCCAGTCGTGGGCGACGGCGTCGAGCGGATCGGCCCCTTCCGGAGCCGGGAGCAGCCGGCCGCCGAGCCCGCCGGCGCTGTGCACCATCACGTCGACCGTGCCGTCGAACGCCTCGAGCGCGAAGTCGGCGGCGCCGCGCGCCCCTTCGACCGTACTGAGGTCGGCCGGGTACTTCAGGGCGCCGATCACCCCGGCCTTCTCCAGGACCTCGATCCGCCGCCCGACCAGCAGCACCCGGTCCCCCTCCGCGGCGAAGGCCCTGGCCGCCGCGAGTCCGATGCCCGTACCGCCGCCGGTGATTATCACGTTGCGTGCCATACGCACGAGCCTAGGCCGCCACACGGTCCCCGGCCCGATCTCTAGCGCAAACTGCGCACATCCAGTTTCCTGAGCACCCGGTCGACCACCTCCGGATCGGAGCCCGCTTCGCTGCGGGCCGCGAGCACCTCGTGCCGGGCCGCCGACATCATCTCCGCCTGGATCCGGCGGATCCGCTTGATCCGGGCGTCCCGCTTGGTCTGCTTCTCGCGCCGCTCGTCCGCACCGATCTCCGGGTTGATGCGCAGGCCGATGTCGAACGCGCGGCGCAGCATCTGCTCCTGCACCTCCTCCGGCAGCTCCTCGACCTCCTCGATCTCCTTGAGCCGCCGCTTCGCCGCCTTCGCGGCCCGCACCGCGAGCTGCCGCTCGTACTCCCGCTCGGCGGTGTCGTCGCTGCGCACCCCGAGCTTGCGCACCAGCCACGGCAGGCTCAGGCCCTGCAGCACCAGGGTCGCCATGATCACCCCGAACGCGAGGAAGACGATCTCGTCCCGGTCCGGGAAGGGCGAACCGTCGTCCATGGTCAGCGGGATGGCGAGGGCCAGGGCCACCGAGGCCACGCCGCGCATTCCGGCCCACCACATGACGACCGTCTCGCGCCAGCTCACCGGGATGTCCTCGTCGACATCGCGCCGCAGGTGCATCCGCCGTGTCACCCATGTCATCGGCAACAGCCACAACAGCCGTACGACGATGACGACCCCGACGACCGCGCCCGCCCAGCCGAGCATCTCGCCCCAGCGGCCCTCCGCGGTCCTGACGACGTTGTGCACCTCCAGGCCGATGAGGCCGAACGCGACGCCCGTGACGAGGGTGTCCACGACGTCCCAGAAGGCCCGCCCGGTGAGCCTTGTGAGCACGTCGTCGGCGTCGAAGGCGTGCTCGGCCAGGAACATGGCCGTGGTCAGGACCGCGAGCACGCCCGAGCCCTTGAGCTCCTCGGCGAGTACGTACGAGGCGTAGGGGATCAGGAGCGTGAGGCCGATCTGGAGCGTGGCGTCGCCGAGATAGCCGATGAGCTTGTTGGCGATCCAGCCGAGGGCCCAGCCGACGGCGATGGCGACGACCGCGGACAGGACGAGTTCCAGCGCGGCGTGCGGCAGCGAGAAGGTGCCACTGACGGCGGCGGCGATCGCGACGTGGTAGAGCACGATCGCGGTCACGTCGTTGAACAGTCCCTCGCCCTCCAGGATCGACACCATGCGCCGGGGCAGGCCGAGTTGGCCCGCGACGGCGGTCGCGGCGACCGGGTCCGGCGGCGCCACCAGCGCGCCGAGCGCGACGGCCGCGGCGACCGGCAGGCCCGGCACGATGGCGTCGGCGGTGAAGGCGACCGCGGCCGTGGTGACGAAGACCAGGGCGACGGCGAGCAGGAAGATCGGCCGTTTATTGGCCGCGAACTGGCGCCAGGACGTGCGGTGCACGGCCGCGTAGAGCAGCGGTGGCAGCACGAGCGGAAGGATCAGATCCGGGTTGATGTCGACGTTCGGCACCGCCTGGATCAGCGCCAGGGCGATGCCGAGCAGGGTCATCAGGACCGGGGACGGCAGGCCGAGCCGGTCACCGAGCGGGACGGTCAGCACTGCCCCGAGCAACAGCACGAACAGCAGGGCCAATTGATCCACAGGGGACTCCGACCAGACTCGACGATCATGTGCGTTCCGGCCTCAAGAGTGCCACGCGCTTCAGATCAAACCGGTCTTTTTGGGTCCGGGGGCCGCGACGCCGCAAGGCCGCGATACCGCCGCCGACTAGCCGAGCGTCTTGCGCATCGCCCGGTGGTCGATGCCGGCGTCGAGGAACTCGGGCCCGTACGCGACGTATCCCAGGCGCTCGTAGAACCCCAGCGCGTGCGTCTGCGCGTGCAGATCCACGGCGGCGAGCCCGCGCGCGCGGGCCGCGTCCTCGATGGCCCGCACCAGCGCGGCGCCGACGCCGAGGCCACGCGCCGCCTTCGTCACGGCGAGCCGCCCGAGAGCGCCGACGTCCCGCGCCCCGCCGTTCTTCACGGCGGCGGCCTCGCCCGTCAGCAGCCGCCCGGTGCCGAGCGGCTCCCCGTCCTGCCGGACGGCCAGGACGTGCACGGCCCCGGCGTCGTACGCGTCGTACTCGATGTCCTCGGGCACGCGCTGTTCGACGACGAAGACCTCCTTGCGGACGGCGAAACAGGCCTGCCGGTCCACTTCGTCCTCGGCGACACGGATCACATACGCGGGGAGGGGGGTGCTCACTCGCTCTCCGCCCTGACCCTGTCGAGGGCCGTCTGCAGATCGTCCGGGTAGGCGCTCTCGAACTCGACCCACCGGCCGTCCGCCGGGTGCTCGAAACCGAGCCGCACCGCGTGCAGCCACTGCCGCGTGAGACCGAGCCGCTTCGAGAGCGTGGGGTCCGCGCCGTACGTCAGGTCGCCCACGCACGGGTGCCGGTGAGCGGACATGTGGACGCGGATCTGGTGGGTGCGCCCCGTCTCCAGCTTGATGTCCAGGAGCGAGGCGGCACGGAAGGCCTCGATGAGGTCGTAGTGCGTGACGGACGGCTTGCCCTCGGCGATCACGGCCCACTTGTAGTCGTGATTCGGGTGGCGCCCGATCGGGGCGTCGATGGTGCCGCTCATGGGGTCGGGGTGGCCCTGCACCAGCGCGTTGTACCGCTTGTCCGGGACGCGCTCCTTGAACTGGCGCTTCAGCGACGTGTACGCCCGCTCCGACTTGGCGACGACCATCAGTCCTGACGTGCCCACGTCGAGCCGGTGCACGATGCCCTGGCGCTCGGCGGCGCCGGACGTCGAGATCCGGTACCCGGCGGCGGCGAGGCCACCGATCACGGTCGTCCCGGTCCAGCCGGGGCTGGGGTGGGCGGCGACTCCCACGGGCTTCATGATCACGACGATGTCGTCGTCGTCGTGCACGATCTCCATGCCCTCGACGGGCTCGGCGACGATCTGTACGGGAGCGGGCGCCTGCGGCATCTCCACTTCCATCCAGGCGCCGCCGTGCACCCGCTCGGACTTGCCCACGACCGAGCCGTCCACCGCGACCTTTCCGGCGGCGGCCAGCTCGGCGGCCTTGGTGCGGGAGAAACCGAACATGCGGGAGATGGCGGCGTCTACGCGCTCGCCCTCCAGGCCGTCGGGAACGGGCAGGGTGCGGACCTCGGGAATCGTGCTCACCCATCGAGTATGCAGGAGCCCACCGACACTCCCGCACACGAGCCCTGTGACCTCGGTCTTCGTGTGCCTGTGGGACCCGCGCCTCAGTCCTTGTGGACGGACCCGTCGGGGTCGATGCCGCGGAAGGACAGCAGCACGATCAGGATGCCGCCGCACACGATCGCCGAGTCGGCGAGATTGAACACCGGGTAGTGCTTCGGCGCGATGAAGTCCACCACGGCGCCCTCGAAGACGCCCGGTGCCCGGAAGATCCGGTCCGTGAGGTTGCCGAGCGCCCCGCCGAGCAGCAGGCCGAGGGCGATCGCCCAGGGCGTGCTGTAGAGCTTGCGGGCGAGCCGGGCGATCACGACGATCACGGCGGCGGCGATCAGGGTGAAGATGATCGTGAAGGCCTCGCCGATGCCCCAGGCGGCGCCCGGGTTCCTGATCACCTCGAGCTGCAGCCAGTCACCGATGACGTGGATGGCGTCGCGGTGCTCCAGCTTCGCCACCACGATCAGCTTGCTGCCCAGGTCCAGGACGTACGCGAGCGCGGCCACGATGAACAGCGCGGCGATCCGCCGCCTGCCCCTCGGCGCGTCCTGGACCTGCTCCTCGGCCTGTTCCGGAACCTGCTTCTCGGCCTGCTCCGGCTCGGGTGCCCCCGCATCCGGGGAATCCGGCGTACCGATGATGCGCTCCGCCTCTGCCACGTGAGTCCCTCAACCTAGTACCTGACTGAGGACGAGAGTACGGCACGCCCGGACGCACCCACACGGTGTGGTACCCGGGCGCGGGCCCAGCGCGATGCTCAGTTGCGCCGCTCCTGCTTCTGCTTGCACTCGACGCACAGGGTCGCGCGCGGGAACGCCTGCATGCGCGCCTTCCCGATCGGGTTCCCGCAGTTCTCGCAGAGCCCGTACGTCCCCGCGTCCAGGCGCTCCAGGGCCCGCTCGGCCTGGAGCAGCATCTCGCGGGCGTTGGCGGCGAGCGACATCTCGTGCTCGCGGGTGATGTTCTTGGTGCCGGTGTCCGCGTCGTCGTCGCCGGCCCCGTCCCCGGAGTCGCGCATCAGCCCCGCGAGGCCCTCCTCCGCGGCGGCGATCTCGCTCCCCAGCTGCAGCACCTCGGTCTGCAGCTCGGTGCGCGCCTCCTCGGCCTCCTCCGGGGTCCAGGGATCCTCGCCCGGGCGGACGGCCAGCTCACCGGGTTCGGCGGTGCCGCGCGCCTTGGGAACCGCGCCCGGCTTCTTGGTCGCCGTGGCCGTGCCCTGAGTCTTCTTCGCAACCACTGTCGTGGCTCCCGTCGTCTTCGCGGCCTCGGCCGCGTCCTCGGTCGCGGAGGCGACCGTCTTCTTCGCGGCCGTGGTCGACCTCGCCGCGGCCTTCTTCTTGGGCGCGGACTTCTTGGCGCCCTCGACCCCGGCCTTGCCCGTAGCCGTCTTGCTCGTAGCCGTCTTCTTGGTCGCGCTCTTCGCCGGCGCCGCCTTCGTGGTCGTGGCCTTCTCCGGTGCCGCCTTCGTAGACGTGGCCTTCGTGGACGTGGCCTTCGCACTCGTCTGCTTGCGGGCCGTCGTGTGCGACGCGGCGGTCGACTTCTTCTTGCCGGTGGGCGTCTCCTTCGGCTCGGGCGTCTCCGACGCCCTCGCTCCGGCTGCGGCCTTCCCGGCACCGCCGGAGGCCGCCGCGCCCGTGGTTCTGCCGGACTCCGACTGCTGAACGGCGGTCTTCTTCGCCACCATGGTCGCGGCCCCTTCACAATTTGTGATCTTGCTCGCGAATCGTGCTGGGACGATAAATCGACTCCAGGCCCGCGGCAACGGGGCGCACCACAGGACCCGGCCCCGCGCGACGGTTTCGTGACCGCCCCGCGACGAACCTGCAAGCGTTGTGCCCAGCTCCCCGCTTGGTAATCCGCCGGTATCCCGTCCGCCCCGGGCCCGCCCGGCGACCGGCCGGGATCGGACGGCCGGCGTATGGCCATTCGGGTCACCGGACGCACCCGCACCCCGCCCTCCCGGGCCCCCGCGAAATCCGGTCGGCCGCCTCCTCCCGGGCGCCGTACACTGGGCGGAGCGAGAAGCGTGGATGGGGCCGAGTAGCGGCGTACGCAGCCAAGAGCGAACCGGGGACGGTGGAAGCCCGGCGGCGAGCGCGACGCGAAGATCACCCCGGAGCCGCCGGAAGAACGCCGCAGCGCACAGCCAGCGGCCAGTAGACCCGGCATCGCGACCCCAATGAGGGGGCTCACCGGAGCGCAGCACGCCCCGGCGGGCCAAGGAGGGTGGTACCGCGGGAGCGCGCCGCACACGGCGCAGCAGCCTCTCGTCCCTCCGACGGAAGAAGGCAGATCCGCCGGAGGAAGACTGATGACGCAGTACCGCCAGGTGCCCGCCCAGGTCGACCTGCCCGCCCTCGAGCACGCGGTGCTCGACTTCTGGGACGAGCAGAAGATCTTCGCCAAGACCCTGGAGCAGTCCGAGGGGCGCCCCGAGTGGGTGTTCTACGAGGGCCCGCCCACGGCCAACGGCATGCCGGGCGCCCACCACATCGAGGCCCGCGTCTTCAAGGACGTGTTCCCCCGGTTCCGTACGATGCGCGGCTACCACGTGGCCCGTAAGGCGGGCTGGGACTGCCACGGCCTCCCGGTGGAGCTGGCGGTCGAGAAGGAGCTCGGCTTCAGCGGCAAGAAGGACATCGAGGCGTACGGCATCGCCGAGTTCAACGCCAAGTGCCGCGAGTCCGTGACCCGGCACACCGACGCCTTCTCCGACCTGACGACCCGCATGGGCTACTGGGTCGACCTCGAGGACGCGTACCGGACGATGAACCCGGAGTACGTCGACTCGGTCTGGTGGTCGCTGAAGGAGATCTTCAACAAGGGCCTCCTGGTCCAGGATCACCGCGTCGCCCCCTGGTGCCCGCGCTGCGGCACCGGCCTCTCCGACCATGAGCTGGCCCAGGGCTACGAGACGGTCGTGGACCCCTCGGTCTATGTCCGTTTCCCCCTCACCTCCGGTCCGCTGGCGGGCCAGGCCTCGCTCCTCATCTGGACGACGACCCCGTGGACCCTGGTGTCCAACACGGCGGTCGCCGCGCACCCGGACGTGACGTATGTCGTCGCCACGAACGGCGAGGAGAAGCTGGTCGTCGCCGAGCCGCTCGTCGAGAAGGCGCTCGGCGAGGGCTGGGAGACCACCGGCGAGTCCTTCACCGGCGCGGAGATGGAGCGCTGGAAGTACCAACGTCCGTTCGAGCTGGTGGAGTTCCCGGCCGAGGCGCACTACGTCGTCAACGCCGACTACGTGACGACCGAGGACGGTACGGGTCTGGTCCACCAGTCCCCCGCCTTCGGTGAGGACGACCTCAAGGTCTGCCGCGCGTACGGCCTGCCGGTCGTGAATCCGGTGCTGCCCGACGGCACCTTCTCCCCGGAGGTCCCCCTCGTAGGCGGTGTCTTCTTCAAGAAGGCCGACGAACAGCTGACCGAGGACCTCCAGAACCGCGGCCTGCTCTTCAAGCACATCCCGTACGAGCACAGCTACCCGCACTGCTGGCGCTGCCACACGGCACTGCTCTACTACGCGCAGCCGTCCTGGTACATCCGCACCACGGCCATCAAGGACCGCCTCCTTCAGGAGAACGAGAAGACCAACTGGTTCCCGGAGACCGTCAAGAACGGCCGCTTCGGCGACTGGCTGCAGAACAACATCGACTGGGCGCTCTCCCGCAACCGCTACTGGGGCACCCCGCTGCCGATCTGGCGCTGTGAGGAGAACCACCTCACCTGCGTCGGCTCGCGCGAGGAGCTCACCCAGCTGACCGGCACGGACCAGTCAGAGCTCGACCCGCACCGCCCGTACATCGACGACGTCACCTTCACCTGCACCCACGAGGGCTGCTCCCTCGAAGCGGTGCGCGTGCCCGAGGTCATCGACGCCTGGTACGACTCGGGCTCCATGCCGTTCGCGCAGTGGGGCTACCCGTACAAGAACAAGGAACTCTTCGAGTCCCGCTACCCGGCGCAGTTCATCTCCGAGGCCATCGACCAGACGCGCGGCTGGTTCTACACCCTCATGGCGATCGGCACCCTGGTCTTCGACAAGTCGTCCTACGAGAACGTGGTCTGCCTCGGCCACATCCTCGCCGAGGACGGCCGCAAGATGTCCAAGCACCTGGGCAACACGCTGGACCCGATCCCGCTGATGGACCGGCACGGCGCGGACGCGGTGCGCTGGTTCATGGCGGCCGGCGGCTCCCCGTGGGCGGCCCGCCGCGTCGGCCACGGCACCATCCAGGAGGTCGTCCGCAAGACGCTCCTCACGTACTGGAACACGGTCGCCTTCCAGGCCCTGTACGCGCGTACGACCGAGTGGGCGCCGAGCGAGGCGGACCCGGCCCCGGCCGACCGCACGGTGCTCGACCGCTGGCTGCTGTCCGAGCTGCACCAGCTCACGGACGAGGTCACGACGGCCCTTGAGGCGTACGACACCCAGCGCGCGGGCAAGCTGCTCTCGGCGTTCGTCGACGACCTCTCCAACTGGTACGTGCGTCGCTCGCGCCGCCGCTTCTGGCAGGGCGACAAGGCCGCGCTGCGCACCCTGCACGACGTGGTGGTGACGATCACTCAGCTGATGGCGCCGCTCACGCCGTTCATCGCGGAGCGCGTGTGGCAGGACCTGGTCGTGCCGGTCACCCCGGACGCCCCGGAGTCGGTGCACCTGTCCTCGTGGCCCGAGGCCGACCGCGCGGCGATCGACCCTGAGCTGTCGACGCACATGGCGCTGGTCCGCCGACTCGTGGAGCTCGGCCGCGCCACGCGCGCGGAGTCGGGGGTCAAGACCCGCCAGCCGCTCTCGCGCGCGCTGGTCGCGGCGACGGGCTTCGCCAACCTCTCCCCCGAGCTCCAGGCCCAGATCACGGAGGAGCTGAACGTCTCCTCCCTGGCCTCGCTCTCGGACGTCGGCGGCAGCCTGGTGGACACCACCGCCAAGGCGAACTTCCGGGCGCTCGGCAAGCGGTTCGGCAAGCGCGTCCAGGACGTGGCGAAGGCGGTCGCGAACGCGGACGCCGCGGCGCTCTCCCTGGCCCTTCGCGAGGGCAACGCCGCGGTGGAGGTCGACGGCGAGAAGATCGACCTCGCCCCGGATGAGGTCATCATCACGGAGACGCCCCGCGAGGGCTGGTCCGTGGCCTCGGACTCCGGTGCCACGGTGGCGCTCGACCTGGAGCTCACGGAGGAGCTGCGGCAGGCCGGCCTGGCCCGTGACGCGATCCGCCTGATCCAGGAGGCCCGCAAGAACAGCGGCCTGGACGTGGCGGACCGGATCGCCCTGCGCTGGACGTCCACGGACCCGGCGGTGATCTCGGCCCTGTCCGAGCACGCGGGTCTGATCGCCGACGAGGTCCTCGCCACGGACTTCGCCCAGGCCGAGCCGGACGACACGTACGGCTCCGCCTTCACGGACGAGGGCCTGAGCCTGACCTTCCACCTCCGCAAGGCGTAACCCCTGCTGGGGCGGGCGACCCGGGTCGCCCGCCCCAGCCGTCTCCCCAGAAACGTTTCTGGGGAGACGGCCCTTCGGCGTTTCGTACCCGGGACGCACACCAGAACGCCCACCCGAGCGGCACGCAAAAAGACCTTGGCCCGGATCGCAGAAACGATCCGGGCCAAGGTCTGAATGAATGCCGACGCCTAGCTACTACCTGGCGCTACGAGCAAACGCGCCGCTCAGTTGTCGTCCTCGTCGATGAGGAAGCCTCGCATCGGCGACGGAGCCTGTCCCATCGGCTGCGGACCCTGCGGCCGCACCGGAGCCATCGGCTGCGTCATCGCGGGCGACATCTGCTGCTGGCCGCCGCCGTACGACGGGCCGCCGTTCTGCTGGTTGCCACCCATCGGCTGGTTGCCGCCGTAGGACGGCGCACCCGCACCGGCCGGAGCCATGGAAGGCGCCGGGGACGGCGGCAGGCTCGCGGTCGCGGGGGTACGCGGCGGGGCCAGCGAGTCGTCGGCCTGGGTCTCCAGCTGGCGCAGCTGCGACTCCAGGTACGACTTCAGACGCGTGCGGTACTCGCGCTCGAAGCCGCGCAGGTCCTCGACCTTGCGCTCCAGCGTGGCGCGAGCGGACTCCAGGGAGCCCATCGCTACGCGGTGCTTCTCCTGCGCGTCCCGCTCCAGGGCGTCGGCCTTGGCACGGGCGTCACGCTCAAGACCCTCGGCACGGCTGCGCGCCTCGCCGACGATCTTGTTCGCCTCGGAGCGGGCCTCGGCGATCGCCTGGTCGGCGGTCTGCTGGGCCAGCGAGAGGACACGGGCGGCGCTGTCGCCACCGGGGCCCTGACCGGGCTGCGGCAGCTGCGGGCCACCGTGGCCGCCCATGGGGCCGCCCATCGGGCCACCCAGCTGCGGCTGCTGGCCCATCGGACCCTGGCCCATCGGGCCGGGACCCTGCTGCGGTCCACCCTGCGGGCCGTGTCCACCAGGACCGGCCGGCAGCTGCGGGGCACCGCTCGGCAGCTGGGGCGGGCCACCCATGGGGCCGCCCATCTGCTGCTGCGGCGGGCCCGATATACCCGCGGGCACCGGGGCGCCCGGGCCTCGCATGCCCTGCGGGGGGCCCTGCTGCTGCTGGTCCTGCGGACCCTCGGGTCCACCGGGACCGCCAGGCCCACCGGGGCCACCAGGTCCACCGGGACCCTTGCGCATGCCGCCCTGCTGCTGATTCTGGGCAGCGGCACGGGTGGCTGCGGCAAGTTTCGCCCGCAGGTCCTCGTTCTCACGTAGGAGACGAGTCAGTTCGGCTTCGACCTCATCGAGGAAGGCATCGACCTCGTCCTCGTCATAGCCTTCTCGGAGGCGGACGGTCGTGAACTGCTTGTTCCGCACGTCCTCGGGGGTCAACGGCATCTCTTCACCTCAACGTTGTCGTCGGCATTCGGCAAGACCGTAGTTGACATCGCGCTCACACCGAGCCCACGAGGGTAATCAGGATGTAGACGATGATCATCAGTACGAAGAAGGACAGGTCGAGCGCCACGCCCCCGAGACGCAGCGGCGGAATGACCCGCCGCAGAAGCTTGAGCGGTGGATCAGTGACAGTGTAGGTGGCCTCCAGAACGACCACCATCGCCTTGCCGGGTTGCCACGAGCGGGCGAACTGGAAGACGTAGTCCATGACCAGCCGGAAGATCAGCACGATGAGGAAACACATCAGCGCGATGTAGACCACATCAAAAAACACGCCCATGTCGGCGGTTCCCTCTCCCCTGTGTCTCGTGCCTTGTGACTAGTTGGTAGCTAGCCGTTCGTACTTTGCTGCGTCTCAGCTCTGGTTGAAGAACCCGCCCTCTGCGATACGGGCCTTGTCCTCCGCCGTGACATCGACGTTAGCAGGCGACAACAGGAACACCTTCTGTGTCACTCGCTCGATGCTCCCGTGAAGACCGAACACAAGACCGGCGGCAAAGTCGACAAGTCGCTTCGCGTCGGTGTCGTCCATCTCCGTCAGATTCATGATCACCGGGGTGCCCTCACGGAAGTGTTCCCCGATGGTACGGGCCTCGTTGTAGGTCCGGGGGTGCAATGTGGTGATGCGGTAGGGCTCCCGCTCGGACACGACCTTGGGCATGATCACCGGTGCGTTCTTCTCCAGGCTCTGACGTTCAGGTGTGATGGATGCCACGGGGGCGATTCGTGCCGGACGTCCGGATTCAGCGGCTAGCGAAGCGGATTGGCGCGCCGGCTCACGCTGAGCCGGAGGCTGCACCACTCTGACCGATTCCTCCACATCCGTCGTAGCATGGGAGTTGTGTGACTGATGCGACGGCTCGTGCCGTCGACGGTCACGCTCGGGCTCCGGGTCGAGTTCGGGCTCGAAGTCGTCATCGGGGTCGAACCCCCGGCCGTCGTACCCATCGTCCTCCACGAGGCCGAGGTAGACCGCCATCTTGCGCATCGCGCCGGCCATTCTCTGAGTCCTCCGCTCTGTGGTGGATCGGCTGACGTCAACCAAAGTGCCCGCGATCCACGTGGCCTCCCCGCCCATCAGCGAGAATGACCATATTTTCTGCTGTGGTCCGACTTCTTCGCGACGTTACCCGAGCCGGGGTCGGACACCGAGGACCGCGGTACCGACGCGCACATGTGTCGCTCCGGCCGCCACGGCCTGCTCAAGGTCCGAACTCATCCCTGCCGAGACCATGTTCGCAGCCGGATGGGCCGCGCGCATGGCAGTCGACAAATCCATGAGCCGCTCGAACGCCGCCTGTTGCCGCCCCGCGTAGTCCCCGGTGAGCGGCGCGACGGTCATCAGTCCGTCGAGCCGCAGCCCCGGAGCCTCGGCCACGCGCGCGGCCAACTCCTCCACTCCACCCGGGCCGATGCCCCCGCGCTCCCCCCGGCCGTCCGCACCGGCGTCGAGCGCGACCTGGATCAGGCAACCCAGTTCGCGGTCGGCCCGCACGGCTTCCTTGGAGAGCGCCGTGACGAGCTTGCCCCGGTCAATGGACTGCACCAGACCGGCATAACTCGCCACGGAACGGACCTTGTTGGTCTGGAGCTGACCGACAAAGTGCCAAGTGAGCGGCAGATCCGAGCAATCCGCGGCCTTGGGCGCCGCGTCCTGGTCCCGGTTCTCCGCCACGTGCCGCACGCCGAGGCCGGACAGGATCCGCACATCGCTCGCCGGGTAGGTCTTCGTGACCACGATGAGGGTCACGTCGTCCCGCTTGCGCCCGGCCGCCGCGCAGGCCGCGGTGATACGTTCCTCCACCGTGGCCAGGTTCGCGGCGAGCTCTGCCGTACGTTCCTGAAGGTTCGTCATGTCGTCTCAGTCCAGCCAGACATAGCCGGCGAGTCGGCCGGTGGCCTTGTCGCGGCGGTACGAGAAGTGATCGTGCGACTCAAGTGTGCACACCGGCGACCGCTCCCGGTCACGCACCCCGAGCCGCTCCAGCTGGGCGTGCACACCGGCGGTCACATCGACGGCCGGTGTGCCCCAGCTGGTCTCGGCGTACGCCGCCGGTTCCACCGCCGCGACCTCGGCCCGCATCTCGGCCGGCACCTCATAACAGCGTCCGCAGACCGCGGGCCCCGTGCGGGCGATGATCCGGGCCGGCTCGGCGCCCCGCTCCACCATCGCCCGGACCGCGGCCGGCACCACTCCGGCGACCATGCCGGGGCGTCCCGCGTGCGCGGCGGCGACGACCCCGGCGACCGGGTCCGCGAGGAGAACGGGGGTGCAGTCCGCCGTCAGCACGGCGAGCGCGAGTCCGCGCCGCGTCGTGACGAGGGCGTCGACGCACGGAATGTCGGCTTCGGTGGGCCAGGGCCCGTCCACCACCGTCACGTCGGGGCCGTGCACCTGGTTCATCCACACGACACGGGAGGCGTCGAGACCGAGCGCCTGGGCTGCCAGCTCCCGGTTGCGGAGCACGGCTTCGCGGTCGTCGCCGACCGCGCCGCCGAGGTTGAGCTCCTCGTACGGAGCGGCGCTCACCCCGCCCCACCGGTCGGTGAAGGCGAAGTGCGCGCCACTCTCGGAAGCCACTGTGTGAGGTTGTCCTGTCACTGCGGTGATCCGACCTGCTCCACGATCACGTTCAGAAACACGTGATCACTTGAGGAAGTCCGGCACGTCGAGCTCCTCGGCCTGGCTGTCCGGGTAGGACGGCCGCGGAACCTGCGGCGGGGCGGGCGGGGCCACCGGCGCCTCGTTCACCGGGGCGGGTGCCTCGGCCGGCGGGGTCGGCGTCTGCGGCTGGGACTCCTCGCGCTGGGTGACGCTGCCGAGGTTGCCGAAGGACGGACGCGCGGGCTCGGGGGCCGGCGTCGAAGGCCGCGGCGGCGCCGACTCGTCACGCTTGGCGGTCGACGAACCGACCACGTTGTCCCGCTTGTTCGGCGGCTGCCCGCCGTCGAAGCCCGCCGCGATGACGGTGACCCGCACCTCGTCGCCGAGCGCGTCGTCGATGACGGCGCCGAAGATGATGTTCGCCTCGGGATGGGCCGCCTCACTGACCAGCTGCGCGGCCTCATTGATCTCGAAGAGACCGAGGTCCGAGCCGCCGGAGATGGACAGCAGCACGCCGCGGGCGCCGTCGATGGACGCCTCGAGGAGCGGCGAGGAGATCGCCATCTCGGCCGCGGCCACCGCGCGATCGTCTCCGCGGGCGGAGCCGATCCCCATCAGAGCCGAACCCGCCTCGGACATCACGGACTTCACGTCCGCGAAGTCGAGGTTGATGAGCCCCGGGGTGGTGATGAGGTCGGTGATGCCCTGGACACCGGAGAGCAGGACCTGGTCCGCCGACTTGAAGGCGTCGAGGACGGAGACCTGCCGGTCCGAGATGGACAGGAGCCGGTCGTTCGGGATGACGATGAGGGTGTCGACCTCTTCGCGGAGCTCGGCGATGCCGTCCTCCGCCTGGTTGGCCCGGCGCCGTCCCTCGAAGGTGAACGGCCGCGTGACCACACCGATCGTCAGGGCGCCGAGCGAGCGCGCGATGTTGGCCACGACGGGTGCGCCGCCGGTGCCGGTGCCGCCACCTTCACCGGCGGTGACGAAGACCATGTCGGCCCCCTTGAGGACCTCCTCGATCTCCTCGCGGTGATCCTCGGCCGCCTTGCGGCCGACGCCCGGATTGGCTCCGGCGCCGAGTCCGCGGGTGAGTTCACGGCCGACGTCGAGCTTGACGTCCGCGTCGCTCATCAACAGGGCTTGCGCATCGGTGTTGATGGCGATGAACTCGACGCCCTTGAGACCGACCTCGATCATCCGGTTGATGGCATTGACACCACCGCCGCCGACACCGATGACTTTGATGACTGCGAGGTAGTTCTGCGGTGCTGCCACGTCGAAGGCCTCTCGCCTCGAGTTACGTGTCGCCGCCTCGCGTTCTACGGTGCGACGACTGATGCCGAATTGGGGCGGTCCGGACTACTAGTTGACTACTAGTCGACTGCCGACCCGAACCCTAACGCTGAAGTTTAGGGTTACCAGTGTGTCTGTTTCCTGGACTCTTCCGAACCTGACACTAAGTCGACAAGTGGCGCCCGTTCAACGAACACGCCGAACCTCCCGTTTTTCTTTTCACCCTATGTGATCAGCCGTGTCGATGCCCAACCAGGGTGCTGGCCTGCATCAATGTGCGTCAACTCCCGGACACGGCAGGGGCCGTGGGAACACTCACGTCCAAGTGCCTGGCCTTCGGCGCGGCTTTCATGAGAGCGGTGAGAGTACGTGCCTTCGTGTCACCCTGCTCGGCGCTCCCCCAGGCGACGGTCCGCCCTCCGGACAGCTCCAACGAGATGGCGTCGTACGAACGGACCTTGACGGTCCGCGTGTCACGCGCGACCGGCTTCGGAAGCTGCCCGGCGACCCGCACCGCCTCTCGCACGAGCCGACTGGGGCCGAAACGCCGCAGGCTGGCCTCGGCGCTCCCCTGATCCGGCGTCAATTCGAGGCGGGGAACACCCTTCAGGGGCTTGTCCACCGTCGCGAAACGAACGCCTTCACGGTCGACTTCGACGAACTTGTCTGAATTTCTGCCGTCTTCGACAATCAGAACCGGCTTGCGCTCCGTCACTTTCAGCCCGATTCCGTGCGGCCATGAACGGACCACGTCAACCGAGTCGATTCGGGGCAATTCCCGGCGCAGCCGGTCCTCAATGGCGTCCGTGTCCACGGAGATCAGCGGGGCACCCACCGGCACGGCGGCCGCGTCGCGGACCTGAGAGGGAGTCAGGACCCGGGTGCCGGAGGGCTTGACGCGCTCCACGCGCAGCCACGGCGAGCCGTACAGCAGCCAGGTGCCGCCCGCGCCGAGCAGCACGAGCAGCACTCCGGCCACGACAAGGGTGCGCACGCTCGGCATGCGCACCCATCCCGCGGCGGGGGGCGGCTCGGACGCCTCGGACGACTCTTGTTCGCGATCCGTAGTAGTGGGTCCGGCCACTGTCCCCTGCCTTACCTTCGTCTACTCGCTAACGACGCGAGTTGATCGCCTCGTACACCATCCCGACGAGCAGGTCGTCGGCGTCCCTGCGGCCGAACTCGGCGGCCGCGCGGGACATCTCGTACAGCCGGTGCGGGTCGGCGAGCACGGGCAGGACATTGGCCTGGACCCACTCGGGGGTCAGCTCCGCGTCGTCGACCAGCAGGCCGCCGCCCGCCTTGACCACCGGCTGGGCGTTGAGCCGCTGTTCGCCGTTGCCGATGGGCAGCGGGACGTACGCGGCCGGGAGCCCGACGGCGGAGAGTTCGGCGACGGTCATCGCGCCCGCGCGGCAGAGCATCATGTCGGCCGCGGCGTACGCGAGGTCCATCCGGTCCACGTACGGTACCGGGATGTACGGGGGCATCCCCGGCATCTGCTGGACCTGCGGCAGTTCGTTCTTCGGGCCGACCACGTGCAGCACCTGGATGCCGGACTGCTGGAGGAACGGCGCGACGCGCGTGACGACCTCGTTCAGGTGCCGGGCACCCTGGGAGCCGCCGGAGACGAGCAGCGTCGGCAGGTTCGGGTCGAGGCCGAACGCGGCGCGCGCCTCGGGCCGCTTTTGCGCCCGGTCGAGCAGCGCGATGGTGCGGCGCAGCGGGATGCCGATGTAGCGCGAGTTGCGCAGCTTGCTGTCGGGCGAGGAGACCGCGACCTGCGCCGCGTACCGCGAACCGATCTTGTTGGCCAGACCTGGCCGCGCGTTGGCCTCGTGCACCACGATCGGCACGCCCAGCCGCTTGGCGGCGAGGTAGCCGGGCAGCGCCACGTATCCGCCGAAACCGACGACCGCGTCCGCCTTGGTGCGCTCCATGACCTGCTCGGCCGCCTTGATGGTGCCGCGCAGCCTGCCGGGAACCGTGATCAGTTCGGGCGTGGGCTTGCGCGGCAGCGGTACGGCGGGGATCAGCGCCAGGTCGTAGCCGCGCTCCGGTACGAGGCGGGTCTCAAGGCCGCGTTCCGTGCCCAGGGCCGTGATGCCCACGGTCGGGTCCGCCCTGCGCAGGGCGTCCGCGAGGGCGAGCGCCGGCTCGATGTGGCCGGCGGTCCCCCCACCGGCGAGTACGACATGCACCGAAATTCACCGCTCTCTGGACGGGCGCGCCGAGGCGCGCCGTCGCATCGTGTTCCATCTCATCCCCCGGCCTCCCGGGCTCCGCCGCATGGCGAGTGCAGCCCGCGCCGCCGGCTCGTCCCGCGCGAACGCGATCAGCAGCCCCACGGCGAACATGGTCGGAAGCAGTGCGGACCCCCCGTACGAGAACAGCGGGAGCGGGACTCCGGCGATCGGCAGCAGGCCGAGCACCGCACCGATGTTGACCACGGCCTGTGCCGTGATCCACGTCGTCACGCCTCCCGCGGCATAGCGAACGAAGGGGTCCTCCGTGCGTCCGGCCACGCGGATACCCGCATAGCCTAGAGCCGCGAACAGGGCGAGCACCGACAGCGTCCCCGCCAGGCCCAGTTCCTCACCAGTGATGGCGAAGATGAAGTCGGTGTGCGCTTCGGGAAGTTGTCCCCACTTTTCCACACTTGCCCCGAGGCCGGAACCGAAGAGTCCGCCGGAGGCCAGGGCGTAGATCCCGTGCAGTCCCTGCCAGCACATGTCGCCGGGTCCCGCGTCGGCGCTGCCCAGGCAGGCGAGGCGGGCCATCCGGTTCGGGCTGGTCTTGATGAGGAGCAGCCCGATCATGGCGGCCACCGACAGCACGCCCACGAAGAGCCGCGTCGGTGCCCCGGCCGTCCACAGCAGGCCGAAAAGGATCGCGGTCAGCAGGATCGCCGTGCCCATGTCGCCACCGAGCATGATCAGCCCGAGCAGCATGAAAGCCACCGGAACGAGCGGCACCAGCATGTGCTTCCACTGGGTCAGCAGCCGCTTGTCGTGTTTACGCGCCAGCAGATCGGCGCCCCACAGGATCAGCGCCAGCTTCCCGAACTCGCTGGGCTGCAGCATGAAGGGGCCGCCGAGCGTGATCCAGTTCTGGTTGCCGTTGATCGACACCCCTATCCCCGGCACCTGCACGAGGACCATGAGGAAGACACTGACGGCGAGGATCGGGTAGGCGAGCGCCCGGTGCAGTTTCACCGGCATCCGCATCGCGATCAGCAGCAGGACGCCGCCGATGACGGCCGCGACGAACTGCTTGCGGAAGAAGTACGAGCTGGACAGGCCCATCTGCAGGGCCGTGATCATCGAAGCCGAGTAGACCATGACCAGGCCGAGGACCGTGAGCAGCAGCGCGGCCCCGATGATCAGGTAGTACGCCGTGAGCGGCCGGTCCCAGGCGCGCTTGGCCTGGGCGTACAGGCGGCGCGCCGGGTTGACCCGGGCCCGGTAGACCTTGCTGGTCTTCCGCGGGGGTGCGGCGGGGCGCCCGGTCGTGCGGGGAGGACTGCTACCGGCCATGACCGTCCCCCACCGATGAGCCGTACGTCTGCGCTGCCACGTTCCCCTCCCGAAGGGTGCCCGGCGTCACCGGGCGCCCTCTCGAGCCCCGTCAGACGCTGGTGGCGCCGAGTTCGCGGACCGCTTCCGCGAACGCCTCGCCACGCTTGTTGTAGTTGGTGAACATGTCCATCGACGCGCAGGCCGGGGCCATCAGCACGGTGTCCCCCGTGCGGGCGAGCCGCGCAGCCTCCTGGACCGCCGCCGACATCGCCCCAGTGTCGGTCCGGTCGAGGTCGACGACCGGTACTTCCGGGGCGTGTCGCTGCAGGGCTTCCCGGATCAGGGCCCGGTCCGCGCCGATCAGGACGACGCCGCGCAGCCGCTTCGCCGCGCCCGTCACCAGCTCGTCGAAGGTCGCGCCCTTGGCGAGCCCGCCTGCGATCCACACGATGGACTCGTACGAGGCCAACGACGCCTGCGTGGCATGGGTGTTGGTCGCCTTGGAGTCGTCCACGTACGCGACGCCGGCCACGTCGGCGACGTGCTCGATGCGGTGGGCGTCGGGGCGGAAGTTCCGCAGCCCCTCGCGTACGGCCCGGGGCTCGACGCCGAAGGCGCGGGCGAGGGCCGCCGCGGCGAGGGCGTTGGCGACGTTGTGCGGGGCCGGCGGGTGCACGTCCGTGACCTCGGCCAGCTCCTGGGCGCTCTTCTGCCGGTCCCCGACGAAGGCACGGTCGACGAGGATGCCTTCCACGACGCCGAGTTCGGAGGGGCCCGGGGTGCCGAGGGTGAAGCCGATGGCGCGGCAGCCCTCCTCGACGTCGGCCTCGACGACCAGGTCCTCGGTCGCCTTGTCGGCCACGTTGTAGACGCAGGCGACCTGGTTGCCCTCGTAGATGCGGCCCTTGTCGGCGGCGTACGCCTCCATGGAGCCGTGCCAGTCGAGGTGGTCGGGCGCGAGGTTCAGGACGGCGCCGGAGTGGGCGCGCAGCGAGGGCGCCCAGTGCAGCTGGTACGAGGAGAGCTCGACGGCGAACACGTCGTAGGCCGCGTCCCCTTCGAGTACGACGTCGATGATCGGCGTGCCGATGTTGCCGACGGCGGCCGTGCGCAGGCCCGCCGCCGCCAGGATCGACGCGAGCATCTGCGTCGTCGTGGTCTTGCCGTTGGTGCCGGTGATCGCGAGCCAGGGCGCGGCGTTCGGGCCGCGCAGGCGCCAGGCGATCTCGACATCGCCGACGACGTCGACGCCGGCCGCGGCGGCCGCCGCGAACAGCGGTGACGAGGGCTTCCAGCCGGGCGAGGTGACGACGAGCTCGGTGCCATCGGGCAGCGTGGACGCGTCTCCGAGCCGTACGGAGATCCCCGCTTCTTTAAGAAGGGCGGCCTTTTCGCGGTGGGCCTCGCTGTCGCCGCCGTCCACGACGGTCACCGATGCGCCGAAGCCGGCCAGGGCGCGGGCGGCGCTGATGCCGCTCACGCCGAGACCGGCGACGGTGATGTTCATATGCTGCCATGAGGAAGGGGTCGTCACTTCTTGGCTGCCCATCCTGCGTAGAAGAGGCCGAGTCCGACGATCACGCACATGCCCTGGATGATCCAGAACCGGACCACGACAAGGACTTCGGACCACCCCTTGAGTTCGAAGTGGTGCTGGAGTGGCGCCATCTTGAAGACCCGCTTGCCGGTCATCTTGAAGGAGCCGACCTGGATCACGACGGACATGGTGATCAGGACGAACAGGCCGCCGAGGAGCGCGATCAGGAGCTCCGTACGGGAGCAGATGGCGAGACCCGCGAGGGCGCCGCCGAGGGCCAGCGAGCCCGTGTCACCCATGAAGATCTTGGCGGGCGAGGTGTTCCACCACAGGAAGCCGAAACAGGCGCCCATCAAGGCCGATGCGACCACCGCCAGGTCGAGTGGGTCTCTGACCTCGAAACACGCCCCTGGGTTGGTGAGCGTCTGCGCGTTGGCGCAGGACTCCTGGAACTGCCAGACACCGATGAAGGTGTACGCGCCGAAGACCATCACGGAGGCGCCGGTGGCGAGGCCGTCGAGGCCGTCCGTCAGGTTCACGCCGTTCGACATCGCGAGGATCATGAACAGCGCCCAGACCACGAACAGGACCGGGCCGATCGACCAGCCGAAGTCCTCCACGAAGGAGAGCTTGGTGGAGGCGGGCGTATTGCCGCGCACATCCGCGAACTGCAGTGAGATCACCGCGAAGGCGATGCCGACGATCAGCTGGCCGGCCATCTTGGCCTTGGCTCTGAGGCCGAGCGAGCGCCGCTTGACGATCTTGATGTAGTCGTCGAGGAAGCCGACGAGCCCCATGCCCGCCATCAGGCCGAGCACGAGCAGCCCCGACAGGGTCGGAGGGGCTCCGGTGATCAGCTTGCTGAGGAAGTACGCGATGAGCGTCGCCAGGATGAAGGCGATACCACCCATGGTCGGCGTGCCGCGCTTGCTGTGGTGCTCGCGCGGGCCGTCGTCACGGATGAACTGACCGTAGCCCTTGCGCGCAAGGAGCTTGATCAGCAGCGGCGTTCCGGCAAGCGTCAGGAAGAGACCGATGACGCCCGCGAACAGGATCTGCTTCATCATCAGGCATCAACCCCACCCTGCACGTCCGCGAGCAGCACCTGTGCCACGCTCTCCAGGCCCACCGACCTGGATGCCTTCACGAGCACGACGTCTCCCGGGCGCAGCTCGCTGCGCAGCAGGTCGATCGCCGCCTGTGCGTCGGACACGTGCACCGACTCCTCACCCCACGAACCCTCGTTATAGGCGCCCAGTTGCATCCAGGACGCTTCCCTGCCCCCGACTGCAACGAGCTTGCTGACGTTGAGCCGGACGGCGAGCCGTCCGACGGCGTCGTGCTCGGTCAGCGACTCGTCGCCGAGCTCGGCCATCTGCCCGAGCACCGCCCACGTCCTGCGCCCCCTGCCCATGGCCACCAGCGCGCGCAGCGCCGCTCGCATGGACTCGGGGTTCGCGTTGTAGGCGTCGTTGACGATCGTGACGCCGTCCGAGCGCTCGGTGACCTCCATCCGCCAGCGGGACAGGTTGCCCGCCTCGGAGAGCGCGAGGGCGATCTCCTCCACGGACATGCCAAGGTCATGGGCGACGGCGGCCGCGGCGAGCGCGTTCGACACGTGGTGCTCACCGTACAGGCGCAAGGTCACTTCGCTGCACCCGGAGGGTGTGTGCAGGCTGAAGGCGGGCTGTCCGCTCTCCGTGAGCCGGACATTCTCGGCGCGTACGTCGGCGCTTTGGGCCTCTCCGAAGAACAGCACCTTCGCCTTCGTGCGCGAGGCCATGGCGCGCACCAGCGGGTCGTCCGCGTTGAGGATGGCGGTGCCCTCCGCGGGGAGGGACTCCACCAGTTCGCCCTTCGCCACCGCGATCTGCTCGCGGCCGCCGAACTCGCCGATGTGCGCGGTCCCGACGTTCAGGACGACTCCGACCTTCGGGGGCGTGAGGCCCGTCAGGTACGTGATGTGGCCGATGCCGCGAGCACCCATCTCCAGGACGAGGAACTGCGTCTCGTCGGTGGCGGTGAGCGCGGTCAGCGGCAGGCCGATCTCGTTGTTGAACGAGCCGGGCGTGAAGACCGTGTCGGCCTTGCTGCGGAGCACCTGAGCGATCAGGTCCTTGGTGCTGGTCTTGCCTGCGGAGCCGGTGAGCGCCACCAGGGTGGCGCCGAGGCGCGCGACCACGTGCCGGGCGAGTGCGCCGAGCGCCGCCTGGACGTCGTCGACAACGATGGCGGGCACACCGACCGGGCGCGACGCCAGTACGGCGACGGCTCCCTTGTCGACGACCTCGCGCGCGTAGTCGTGGCCGTCGACCCGCTCGCCCACGAAGGCGGCGAACAGGCTTCCCGGCTCGACCTTGCGCGAGTCGATGACGACCGGCCCGGTGACCCGGACCCGCGGGTCCGGTATGTCGTACGTCTGCCCGCCGACGGCTGAGGCGATCTCGGCGAGGGAGAGGGCGATCACAACTTCATCCCTGGGTTTTCTGGTGGTCGACGGTGGCTGCGGCCGTCTCGATGGAGGCGCGAAGCACCTGGCGGTCGTCGAACGGGCGGATCACACCGGCGATGTCCTGGCCCTGCTCGTGGCCCTTGCCCGCGATGAGCACCGTGTCGCCGGGCTCGGCGCGCGCCACGGCCGCGGCGATGGCCGCGGCCCGGTCCTCGAACACGGCGACGTCGCCCCGCTCGTGGGCCGGCACGTCGGCGGCGCCCGCCAGCATCGTGGCGAGGATCGCGAGGGGGTCCTCGGAGCGCGGATTGTCGGAGGTGAGGATGGCCGTGTCGGCGAACCGCGCCGCGGCCGCGCCCATCGGCATCCGCTTGGTCTTGTCGCGGTCGCCGCCGCAGCCGAGCACGATGTGCAGCTTGTTCTCCGTGACCTTGCGCAGCGCCCGGAGCACGGACTCCACGGCGTCGGTCTTGTGCGCGTAGTCGACGACGGCGAGGTACTTCTGTCCTGCCTCGACGCGCTCCAGGCGGCCGGGCACGCCGGGTACGGCGGCGACGCCGTCGGCCGCGGTCTGCGGGTCGATCCCGGCGACGGCGAGGGTGACGATCGCGGCGAGGGTGTTCGCGACGTTGAAGGGGCCCGCGAGCGGCGCCTTGGCGGTGATCCGCTCGCCCTTGGGGCCGACGACGGTCAACGTCGAGTCGAAGGGGCCGACTTCGACGTCCTCGGCGCGCCAGTCGGCGTCCGGGTGGCCCTCGGCGGAGAAGGAGACGACCGGGACCTCGGACTCGTCGATGAGTCGGCGCCCGTACTCGTCGTCGAAGTTCACGACGCCCTGTTTGCTGCGGGCCCGGGTGAACAGCTGCGCCTTCGCCTGGAAGTAGTCCTCCATGTCGGAGTGGAACTCCATGTGCTCCGGGCTCAGGTTGTTGAAGACCGCCACGTCGAAGACGCAGCCGTCGACCCGGCCCAGCACGAGGGCGTGGCTGGAGACCTCCATGGCGACGGCGTCGGTGCCGCGCTCGCGCATGACCGCGAACAGCGCCTGGAGGTCGGTGGCTTCCGGAGTGGTGCGCTCGGACTTGATCCGCTCGTCACCGATCCGCATCTCGACCGTGCCGATGAGGCCGGTGCTGCGGACCGTCCTGAGACCGCCCTCGATGAGGTACGCGGTGGTGGTCTTGCCCGAGGTGCCGGTGATGCCGAGCTGGAGCAGGTCCTTGCCGGGGTGGCCGTAGATCGTCGCGGCGAGCTCGCCCATCCGGCCGCGCGGGTTCTCCACGACGAGCGGCACGAGTCCGGCATCGGAGACGCGCTCCCAGCCCGCCGGGTCGGTCAGCGCCGCGACGGCTCCGAGCGAGGCGGCCTGCGCGGCGAAGTCGGCGCCGTGCGCGCGGGCTCCGGGCAGGGCCGCGTACAGGTCGCCGGGGCGCACCGCACGGGAGTCGTGGGTGATGCCGGTGACCTCTGCTGTGGCCTGGGGCGCGGGAACCCCCAGTTGATCGGCGAGTTCCGCGAGGGGTGTGGCGGAGACCTCAGCCGGTCGCGGCGGCCCGGGGTATGTCACGGGTGCGCCCTTCTGGGTGATTTGGGACTGATCAGCGTGTGGCACGGCGTGAGCGTACCGGGCCCACCCCCCGCCGGGCGAAGCGAGGGGCGTGGCGCGGGGCGGTTCCCCGGATCGGAGGTGATGGCTGTCACGGCGCCCTCACGGCTAGTAAGTGATCATGGGCACGGCCCGTCCTGGCTGGAATGCGTCACGGCTCGAACGTCACGGGCAGCCGGGCCGGCTTGTTGCCCGTGGGCGGCGCCTGAAGCGTCTTCAGGGCGAACTCCATGACCTTCTTGTAGATCGGTCCACAGATCTGGCCGCCGAAGTAGCCGCCCTTGGTGGCGTTCTGGATCGCGCAGTAGACCGTGACGCGCGGCTTGTCGGCGGGCGCGAAACCGGCGAACGACGACGTGTAGCCCTTGTAGCGTCCGGTGGCCGGATCCACGCGGTTGGCCGTGCCCGTCTTGCCCGCGACGCGGTAGCCCGGGATGCGGGCCTTCGCGCCCGTGCCCTCTTCGTCGTCGACCACGGACTCCAGCATCTGTGCGACGGTCTTGGCCGTCTTCTTGCTGACGACGCGGGTCTCCTTGGGCTTCGGCGCGGGCCTGAACCGCCCGTCGGGGCCCTTGGTGCCGCGGACCAGGGTGGGCTGCACGCGTACGCCGTCGTTGGCGATGGTCGAGTACACGGAGGCGGCCTGCATCGCGTTGATGGAGAAGCCCTGGCCGAACGGGATCGTGTACTGCTGCGACGTGGACCACTTGGCGGCGGGCGCGAGGATGCCGGACGTCTCGCCGGGGAAGCCCAGGCCGCTCTCCCGGCCGATGCCGAACCGGTGCAGGTAGGAGTAGAGCGAGGCGTTGGCGGCCGGCTGCGTCTTTCCGAGCTGGCCCGTCGCCAGGATGGTGCCGATGTTGCTGGACTTGGCGAGTACGCCGTTGAGCGTGAGGTGCCAGGTCGGGTGGTCGACGTCGTCCTGGAAGAGCCGGTCGCCGCGGTGCAGCCGGTTGGGCACGGTGACATGGGTCCCCGGCGTGGCCGCCTCCTCTTCGAGGACGGCGGCCATCGACATGACCTTGGCGGTGGAGCCCGGCTCGTACGCGTCCTGGAGCGCGGCGTTGCCCAGGGCCTCCGCCTTGGCGTCCGCCAGGTCGTTCGGGTCGAAGCCGGGCGCGTTCGCCATGGCCAGGACCTCGCCGGTCTTGGTGTCCTGCACTATCACGTAGCCGCGGTCCGCCTTCGACTCCTTGACCTGCTCATCGATCGCGTTCTGCGCGGCCCACTGGATGTCGCGGTCGATGGTCAGCTCGACGTCCGAGCCGGGGACCGCGGGCTGTTCGGTGCTGCCCGCGGTCGGCACCTGCTGGCCGCCGGACTGGGCGTAGCGGATCTTGCCGGCCTTGCCCGCGAGCTCCTTGTCGAGCTGCTGCTCCACGCCGCCGCCGCCCTTGCCGTCGGCGTTGACCCAGCCGAGGACGCCCGCGGCGAGGTCGCCGTTCGGGTAGACGCGCTTGCTGCTGGGGTCGGCGACCACGCCGGAGAGCACGCTCGCCGCGCGGCCGGCGGCGTTCGCCTTCTCGTTCAGCGTGGTCCTGAGGTCCTTGATCTGCTTCCAGACCTGCGGCGTCTGCCGTGGGGCGAGCCGCACGTACCGCGTGTTCTTCGTCCTCAGCTTCTTGGTCAGCTCGGCCGCGTCGACCCCGATGATCGGCGAGAGGAGCGCCGCCGCCTGCTCCGGCGCGTCGTCGACCTTGGTGGCCTTCTTCGTGAACAGCGTCGGGTCGGCGGTGATGTCGTACGCGTCCACGCTCGCGGCGAGCTCGACGCCGCCCCGGTCCGTGATGCCCCCGCGCTCGGCGGCGATGGAATGACTGACGTATCGGTTCAGCGAGGCCTTCGCCGCGTACGCGCTGGCGTCGACGCCCTGCACCTGGAAGAGGCGGACGACGAAGACCATCAGGACCAGCGTGAGGCCGAGGCTCACCATGCGCAGGCGCGGCTTGGGGCTGCCCAGGCGCAGCCGGGAGGCCGCCTTCGGCTTCGGCTTCGACGGGGCGGGGCGGGGGCGGCGGGCGGCCGGGCGGCTCTGCTGCGCGGCCTTGGGACCGGGCTTCGGCACGGGCCTGGCGACGCGCTTGGCCGCCCCCTTCGGCGTGGGCTTGGGCGCGGGCCTTCCGGTGCGCGGCGGGCGCGCGGGTCCTGGCACGCGGCGGCGCGGGGGTTCCCTGTCGGTCATGGCGTCACCTGCCGGTGCTCGAAGGGGAAGGCTCGACCGAGGAGTTCGGACTCGCCGGCTCGGACGGTTTGGCGGAGGGGAACGCGCTGTCCGATGGAGACGGGCTCGCGGAGGGCGACGCGCTCGCGCTCGGGGTGGCGCGTGCGGGCTCCTGCGTCTTGGCCGGCTCGACGCGGGGCGGGGCGGGCGGCCCGGCGGCCGGGCTCGGCCTGCCCTTGACGGTGCCGTTCGGCTCCAGGAACGCCGGGTCGCCGCCGGGCACCATGCCGAGCCCGCGGGCGCGCTGCAGGAGGGCGTCGGGCGCCGAGTAGGAGTCGACGTCGCGCTGAAGCTCCTGCTCGTCGTCGGTGAGCTCGGTGGTCTGCTTCTTGAGCTTGGTGAGCTGGAACGAGCCTTCGTTGAGCGAGGAGTTCAACATCAGGAGCGTGATCAGCCCGCCCCCGAGGAGCAGCACGACGAGGAGGACGAACGGGGTGCGTGCGGCCTGCGGGCCGCCGGACGGGCCGAGCGGGAGCAGGCGCGCAAGGCGGGCGGCCCTGCCGCGCAACGAACCTTTCGAGCCACTGCTGGCGCTCATGACCACCCCTCCACGCGCGCGTACGTCACTCGGCCGTCACCTCTCGACATCCTCGCGGATGCGCTGCGCACCCCGCAGCCGTGCCGGAGCGGCCCGGCGGTTCTCCGCGACCTCTTCCTCCGTGGGGAGTTCGGCGCCGCGCGTGAGCAGCTTCAGCCGGGGCTGGTACTGCTCGGGTACGACGGGCAGTCCGGGCGGCGCCGTATTGTCGGCCCCGGCCGCGAACACCTGCTTGACCAGGCGGTCTTCGAGCGAGTGGTACGACAGGACGGCGATCCGGCCGCCGACCGCGAGCGACTTCACGGCCCCCGGGATCGCCCGCTCCAGCACGCTCAGTTCGCCGTTGACCTCGATGCGCAGGGCCTGGAAGGTGCGCTTGGCCGGGTTGCCGCCGGTGCGCTTGGCGGCCTGCGGCAGGGAGTCGCGGATCAGCTCGACGAGCCGGGCGCTGTTGCTGAACGGCTCCTTGACGCGCTCGCGCACGATGGCCGAAACAATGCGCTTGGCCTGCTTCTCCTCGCCGTACTGGCGGAGAATCCGCACCAGTTCGCCCGGCGGGTACGTGTTGAGCACCTCGGCGGCGCTCATCCCGGCCGACTGGTCCATGCGCATGTCGAGCGGCGCGTCCTGCGCGTACGCGAAACCGCGGTCGGCCTCGTCGAGCTGCATGGAGGAGACGCCGAGGTCGAACAGGATGCCCTGCACCTTCGGGATGCCCAACCGGTCGAGAACCTCGGGCAGTTCGTCGTAGACGGCGTGCACCAGGGTGGCCCGGTCGCCGAAGGGCGCGAGTCGCTCGCCGGACAGCCGCAGCGCTTCCTTGTCCCGGTCGAGCGCGACGAGGCGGCACGAGGGGAACGTGGAGAGCAGCGCCTCGCTGTGCCCGCCGAGGCCGAGCGTGCAGTCGACGACGACCGCCCCCGGCTGGGCGAGTGCCGGAGCCAACACGTCCAAGCAGCGTTGGAGCATGACCGGAACGTGTCGCTGGCTCAAGGGTCCCTCTCAAGTCCGGCGTGGGGGACGTACGCACTGCCGGGTCCCCGCCCGCTCGTGAAGGGGAAGGTGGTCCGTCGGCGCCGGGGAAGTGACGCCGACCGACCGGAGCGGGAGGAGGCCGAGCCGTACGTACGCGCCGCGCACGCGGGGAGCGTTCCGACAGGTGCCGAGGCGGCAGCGCCGGGATCTCCGTGTTGCATCGTTGCGTGGTTATCTGGGGTCGGCGTCACTTTAGTCCACGGTGCCCCCCGGTCAATCAACCGGCCGCCCCGGCGGACTGCGCGTCGCGGCCGCCATGGCCCGACACCGCGAATCGGGTGAATTCACCCGAGCGGCCGAGGCCGTGCCCCGCCCGTCGGTTCGCTTGTGGGTTCGCTTGCGGGTCCGCTTGTGGGTTCGCTCACAACAAGGCTCAATGATGTTCTTTGTCCGCTCTCACAGCGGGCCCGGACCAGGCATGACGGCTACCGTCATAGTCATGACGACTTCTGCTCACCTCCCCTCTGGAGCCCCCTCCGAAGGCGCCATATCCGCCGACGCCAGCGTGACCGACCGTCTCGTCGACGCGAACGGGCAGTACGCCGCGGCGTTCGCCGACCCCGGCATGGACGCGCGCCCGGTGCTGCAGGTCGCGGTTGTCGCGTGCATGGACGCCCGCCTCGACCTGCACGCCGCCCTCGGCCTCGAGCTCGGCGACTGCCACACGATCCGCAACGCGGGCGGCGTCGTCACCGACGACGTGATCCGCTCCCTCACCGTCAGCCAGCGCGCGCTCGGCACCCGCAGCGTGGTCCTCATCCACCACAGCAACTGCGGCCTCGAAGGCCTGACCGAGGACTTCAGGACCGACCTGGAGATGGAGGTCGGCCAGCGCCCCACCTGGGCGGTCGAGGGCTTCCGCAATGTCGACCAGGACGTGCGCCAGTCCATCCAGAAGGTGCGCACCTCCCCGTTCCTGTTGCACACCGACGACGTGCGCGGCTTTGTCTTCGACGTGAAGACGGGACTGCTGCGGGAGATCGAACCGGCCTGACACCCCGTCCGATCGCGGTCGACCTTCCTCTCAAAAAGCCCTAAGACGTGACATATCGCGGCCAGTTGTCCACAGGCGAGTGACACGAACCGGTAACGCCAACAAGAATGCGTGTGTGACATCCGCACGAGCGGCGAACATCTCGTGCGCGCTGTCCGTGTATCGGGGTGGGCCGGTTCGTGTTCGTAGCGCGTCGGCCCGGAAAGTACGGGCCGAGGAGGGCCGGGTGACGACCTATGACGATCGAGCGAGCCTTACTGATCTGACCACCACCGCAGAGCGCGTGCGCGGGTCGGTGGAGGGTGTGATCGAGGGCAAGCCGGAGGTCGTAAGGCTCTCGCTGACCGTGCTGCTCGCTGAGGGGCACCTGCTCATCGAGGATGTTCCGGGCGTCGGCAAGACGATGCTGGCGAAGGCGCTCGCGCGGTCCATCGACTGCTCGGTGCGCCGCATCCAGTTCACGCCCGACCTGCTGCCCTCGGACATCACCGGGGTGTCCATCTGGGACCAGCAGCGGCGGGACTTCGAGTTCAAGCCGGGCGCGATCTTCGCGCAGATCGTGATCGGGGACGAGATCAACCGCGCGTCCCCGAAGACGCAGTCCGCGCTCCTGGAGTCCCTGGAGGAGCGCCAGGTCACCATCGACGGCACGACGTACGAACTGCCCAGCCCGTTCATGGTGGTGGCCACCCAGAACCCGGTCGAGATGGAGGGCACCTACCCGCTGCCCGAGGCCCAGCGCGACCGCTTCATGGCCCGCGTCTCCATCGGCTATCCGAGCCCGGAGGCCGAACTGCAGATGCTGGACGTCCACGGCGGCGTGAACCCGCTGGACGACCTGCAGCCGGTGGCGCACGCGCACGAGATCGTGAAGCTCATCGACGCCGTGCGCACGGTCCATGTCGCCGACGCCGTACGGCGCTACGCGGTGGACCTGGTCGCCGCCACGCGCACCCACCCCGACCTCAGACTCGGCGCATCCCCGCGCGCGACGCTGCACCTGCTGCGCGCGGCCAAGGCGGCCGCGGCCCTCAGCGGCCGTGAGTACGCGCTGCCGGACGACGTGCAGACGCTGGCCGTGGCGGTCCTGGCGCACCGTCTGCTGCCCACCGCCCAGGCCCAGTTGAACCGGCGCACCGCCGAGCAGGTCGTCCTCGACATCCTGCAGCGCACCCCGGTGCCGGCCGCCGAGCCCCGCGCCGCGCAGACCTACGATTCGACGACGCCCCCGCTGTACGGCCAGCAGCCGCCCGGTCCGCGGAGGCTGTGATGACGCCGGGGGGACGCATCGGGCCCTACGCGCCGGATCCGGGGGGCGGATTCACGGACGGTGGCGCGGGCAGGAACGTCGGCGACAAGAGCGGTCTGCGCACCGCCCTCGCCGGACTCACCACGCGCGGCCGTTCGTTCCTGGCCGCCGGCATCGCGGCGGGGATCTGCGCGTACGTCCTCGGGCAGAGCGATCTGCTCCGGGTCGGCCTGCTGCTCGCGGCCCTGCCGCTGGTCTGCGCGGGCGTCCTGTACCGCACCCGCTACCGGGTCGCGGGCAGCCGCCGCCTCTCCCCCGCGCGCGTACCCGCGGGTTCCGAGGCACGCGTGCACCTGCGCATGGACAACATCTCCCGGCTCCCGACCGGCCTGCTGATGCTCCAGGACCAGGTGCCGTACGTGCTCGGGCCGCGGCCCCGATTCGTCCTCGACCGGGTCGAGGCGGGGGGCCGCCGCGAGGTGTCCTACCGGGTCCGCTCCGACCTGCGCGGCCGCTACCCGCTCGGCCCGCTGCAGCTGCGCCTCACGGATCCCTTCGGCATGTGCGAACTGACCCGGTCCTTCTCGACGTACGACAGCCTGACGGTGATCCCGCGCGTGACGGCGCTGCCGCCGGTGCGGCTCACGGGTGAGGCCAAGGGGTACGGGGACGGGCGGCAGCGCTCGCTCGCGCTGGCCGGCGAGGATGACGTGATCCCGCGCGGCTACCGGTACGGGGACGATCTGCGCCGCGTGCACTGGCGCTTGACCGCGCGCTACGGCGAGCTGATGGTGCGCCGGGAGGAGCAGCCGCAGCGGGCCCGCTGCACCGTGCTGCTCGACACCCGCGCGCCCGCCTTCCAGGGCGCCGGGCCCGACTCGGCCTTCGAGTGGGCGGTGTCCGCCGCGGCCTCCGCCCTGGTGCACATGCTCGAACGGGGCTTCTCCGTCCGGCTGTTGACCGACACGGGCAACGCGGTGCCGGGCGAGGGCACCGACGGCTTCGCGGGCGCCAGCCAGGAGTCGGCCGACGCGGCGGGCCTGATGATGGACACGCTCGCCGTCGTCGACCACTCCGACAGCGGGTCGCTCTCCGCCGCGTACGACGTGCTGCGCGGCGGCAACGAAGGGCTTCTGGTGGCCTTCTTCGGTGATCTGGACGAGGAGCAGGCCTCCGTCGTCGCCAAGATGCGCCGCCGCAGCGGTGGCGCGCTCGCCTTCCTCCTGGACAGCGGCTCCTGGACCCAGGGTCCTGGCGCGCCGGTTTCGGAGCGCTGCACCGAGCGGCTGCGGATGCTGCGGGAAGCGGGCTGGACCGCGGTGGCCGTGCCGCACGGCGCGTCCCTGGAGGAGCTCTGGCGGCAGGCGGACCGGGAGCGCACGGGTCTTTCCTCGCCGACCGGCGCCGCGGATTCCCTTGGTTCCCCGAACACCCCAGGGGGCTGGTCATGAGCGGCGGCGCCCGCCTTGCGATCTGCGCCACGCTGGCCACGTTCCTGGCCTCGTGCGCGCTGCTGCCGCTGGTCGACCGGTCCACCTGGCTGCTGCAGATCGCGATCCTGCTGGTGATCCAGGCCTCGGTGGGCGCGCTCGCCCGCCGGGTGCCGCTCGCCCGCCCGCTCACGGTGGCGGCGCAGGCCCTGGTGTCGCTGCTGCTGCTCACCCTCCTCTTCGCCCGCGACCAGGCGATCGCCGTGTTCCTGCCGGGCCCCGAGGCCTTCCGGCACTTCGGCCTGCTGCTCCAGGCGGGCGGCGAGGACGTGGGCCGGTACGCCATACCGGCGCCGCTGACCGACGGCATCCGGCTGATGCTGGTGGGCGGCGCGCTGGTGATCGGTCTTTTCGTGGACGCCCTCGCGGTGACGTTCCGCAGCGCGGCCCCGGCCGGTCTTCCGCTGCTCGCCCTGTACTCGGTCGCCGCCGGGCTCTCCGAGGGCGGCGCCGACTGGCTGTGGTTCCTGCTCGCGGCCGGCGGCTACCTCCTGCTGCTGCTCGCGGAGGGGCGCGACCGGCTCTCCCAGTGGGGCCGGGTGTTCGGCGGCGCGGGGGGGCGGGCGCCCGGTGCCGCCACGCCCGTGCAGGAGGGCGGGCGCGGCGCCCTCGCCCCGGTCCGCACCGGCCGCCGGATCGGCGCCGTCGCCCTGGGCCTTGCCCTGGTGGTGCCGCTCACTCTGCCCGCCCTGGACGGCGGGATCCTCGGCCCGTCCGGCAGCGGTGTGCGCGGCGGGGCCGGGGGCGGTGGCACGATCTCCGCGGTCAACCCGCTGGTCTCGCTGCAGAACAGCCTGAACCAGCCGGAGGACCGGCAGGTGATGTCGTACCGGACGGATGCGGACCAGACGTCCGACATGTATCTGCGGATCGTGGCGCTCGACGAGTTCGACGGCACGACCTGGCGCCCCTCGGTGCGCAGCATCGACGACGTGCCGTCCACCCTGCCGGACCCGCCGGGTCTGGGCGCCGACGTGCGCAGGACCCAGGTGCGGACGACGATCTCGGCGGCCGACTGGTACGCGCAGGACTGGCTGCCCATGCCCTATCCGGCGACGCAGGTGGGGATCGACGGACGCTGGCGGTTCGAGCGGGTCGGCCGGACCCTGGTGGGCGACCACGGGCAGACCACGCGCGGGAAGACGTACACCGTCGACAGCCTGATCGTGCGGCCGACACCGCAGCAGCTCGCCGAAGCGGATACGCCGCCGGGCGGCATGGTCCGCGAGTTCACCAAGGTGCCCGCCTCGCTGCCGGACGTGGTGCGCACGACCGCGCTCAAGGTCACCGAGGGCGCGTCGAACAACTACGAGCGTGCGGTGAAGCTGCAGGACTACTTCGCGGTCAGCGGCGGCTTCACGTACAACACGGAGGTACGGGCCGGCAGCGGTTCCGCGGCGATAGCCCGGTTCCTGCAGCAGAAGGAGGGCTTCTGCGTCCACTTCTCCTTCTCGATGGCCGCCATGGCCCGCACGCTGGGCATTCCGGCCCGCGTCGCGGTCGGCTTCACGCCGGGCGTGCCCGCGGGCGGGGGCAAGTACTCGGTGGGCCTGCGCGACGCGCACGCCTGGCCCGAGCTGTACTTCGAGGGCATCGGCTGGACCCGCTTCGAGCCCACGCCCAACCGCGGCACGGCCCCGGACTACACGGTCGAGAACAACCCCGAGGGCAGCCCCAGCAATCCGGCGGCGCCCAGCGACTCCGCCTCCGCCGCGCCCTCGGCCCCGGAGCCCTCGACGTCCGAGAGCTGCTCGATGGCCCAGCGCAAGGAGGGCAGCTGCGGCAGCGCCGCGCCCGCGGTCGTCGGCGGCTCGCCGGACGACGGGCCGCCGGTCGGCACGATCGCCGGAGTGTCCCTGATCGCACTGCTGGTCATCGGGGTGCCGCTGTTGCCGATGCTGTGGCGCAGGCGGGTCCGGGCCGTGCGGCTCGGCCCGGCGGGTCGCACGGACTCCGATGCCGCGGGGCGCACCCTGGCCGCGTGGCGCGAGGTCACGGACACGGCGTGGGACCACGGCATCGGTCCTGACGACTCGCAGACCCCGCGGACGGCGGCGGCCCGCATCGTCCGGATCGGCGAACTCGAGCCGACCGCGGCCGACAGCGTGCACCGGGTGGCCGCGGCGGTGGAGCAGGTCCTGTACGCGCCGCGGCCCCGGCCCGCGTCGGGTCTGGGCGAGGACGTGCGCCGCGTGCACGACGACCTGCACGCGAAATCGAGCCGGTCGACACGGCTCCGCGCGACGTTCGCGCCCCGCTCGGCCGTCCGGGTGGTGTGGGCGACGGCGCGGCGCTGGGAGGCGTTCACGCTGAGCGTGCGCGGCCGGTTGACCCGGCCGACGCGGCAGGAAGGCTGAACCGGCGGGTTACGCGGAAGTCGGGTTACGCAGAAAGGGTGACCGCGCGAAGCGGTCACCCTTTGTGCATGTCGTCCGTGCTTGTCGTCTGTGCCTGTCGTCCGTGCTTGTCGGCATGGAGGCGGGCGGTTGCCGCCCGCTGCTCAGCTGCTCAGCGGCCGCCCTGCTCGTCCCTGCGGCGCTGCCAGCGCTGCTCGATGCGGTCCATCATGGAGCGCTTCTGCTTGCCCTGCCGCCGGGTCGTCGGCGCGCCCGGCACCGTCCCTGCGGCTCCGGCTGCCGGCTGCTCCCCTGGTTTGGGCGCCTTGCGCCAGCCGGTGACGGCGAGCACCGCACATCCCAGCATGACGAGGAACCCCACCACGCTGATCCAGATCTGCTGCGCGACCATTCCTGCCATGAGGAGCGCGATACCCACCAGGAAGCCCACGACTGCCTGGTAGACCCGACGTCGGGTGTATGTACGCAGCCCGCTTCCCTCAAGCGCTGTCGCGAACTTGGGATCTTCGGCGTACAGCGCTCGCTCCATCTGCTCGAGCATGCGCTGCTCGTGCTCCGAGAGCGGCACGGAGTCCTCCTCATCGTGCAGTCGCCGGGGCGACCGGGGGTCCCCTTCAGGATAGGCAGGGAATCGCCCCCGTGAAACCCGCCCCTCTACGCCAACTTCGCCATTACCAACCGCGGCACGGCGCCCCGGCTCACAGGGCGACATGCCCCAGCGGCCGACCCGTCATGCCGGACGGTCACCTCAGATCATACGGCGCCGAGCGTCCATCCGGGGGGCCTGTGGCGTACTCCATCAAACGCTGCGCCGCTGATCAGCGGCAGCTCCCGACCATCGGGCGGCCCGGTCAGTCCTCTTCGGCCACTCGCTTCTCACCGAGTACGTGCAGTTGCGTGGCCACGGCATGGAAGGCGGGCAGTTCGGCGGCGGCCGCCTCGAGCTTCAGCAGCTCCCGCTGCGCGCTCGGCTCGGTGTCCACGAGGACGCCCGGGACGAGGTCCGCGAAGACCCGCACGCCGTGTACCGCGCCGACGTCCACTCCGGCCCCGCCGAGGAGCTCCGTGAGCTGCTCGGCCGTGAAGCGGCGCGGCACCGGGTCGCCCTCGCCCCAGCGGCCCGCCGGGTCGTCGAGGGCCTGCCGGGCCTCCTTGAAGTGTCCCGCGAGGGCCCGCGCGATGACGGCGCCGCCGAGGCCCGCGGCGAGCAGGCTGAGCACGCCGCCGGAGCGCAGCGCGCCCACGACGTTGCGCACGCCCTCCGCCGGTTCCTCCACGTACTCGAGGACGCCGTGGCACAGGACCGCGTCGTAGCCGTCACGCTCGACGACGTCGAACAGGCCCGAGACATCGCCCTGGACGCCGCGCACCCGGTCGGCGACGCCGGCCTCCGCCGCCCTGCGCTCCAGGGCGAACAGCGCGTTCGGACTCGGGTCGACGACGGTGACGCGGTGGCCCAGCTGGGCGACCGGCACCGCGAAGTTGCCGCTGCCGCCCCCGGTGTCGAGGACGTCGAGGACCTCGCTCCCCGCCGACTTGGCGCGCCGGTCGAGGGCGTCCTTGAGGACGTCCCAGACCACGGCGGTACGGAGGGAGGCGCGGGGCCGCGAGGAGTCGGAGCGCGGTGACGTGGTTCGAGGGCGGTGATCCGACACGGCAGGTGACTCCTCGGGGCGGCTCCGACCGGCGGCGGAGCAAGTACTGGCTCGGGCGCCTCCACCCTAATGGGCGCGGCCCGGCACCCACGCCATCCGTGCACGGGCCCCGTGCGCTACCCGGCGTCCTGCACCTTCCGCCCGTTCGTGCGCTCGTCCCCCTCCTGCCGGGGCTGGGGCAGCACCGGTTGCAGCACGAGCGCGCGCTCGACCAGGCGCAGGAACATCGCCACGTCACGCAGCAGGTCGTCGGCGTCGCGGGCGGTGGCCGCGTCGCGTATCCCCGCCTCCGCGCGGGCCCGCTTGGTGGCGCCCGAAGCGAACAGGGCGCTCCACTCCGCCAGTTCGGGAGCTATCTCGGGGAGCACTTCCCACGCGCTGCGGATCTTGGCGCGGCGCCTGGCAGTGGACTCGGGCCTGCCGCGGGCCGCGAGCACGGCGGCGGCGATGCGCAGCGCCGCGAGATGCGCCGTGGCGTACCGCTCGTTCGCCGTCTCGAGCACGGACGCCTCGTCGAGTCCGGCGCGGGCCTGGGCGAGCAGGTCGAGGGCGGCGGGCGGGGCGCCGGCCCGGCGGAGCACCGGGTGGATGTCGCTCGCCGGTCCGGTGGGTGAGGGGGCAGGGCCGGTGGCGCCGCGGCGGCGGGTGGCAGCTGCGGTGGGTGCCTTGTGTCCAGCCATGACGAACCTCCTGTCGTCTGTGTGACGGCACTGTGGCCGTATGTGCCCATCGTGGGGTACGCCACTGACAATCGGCCCTGACCAGGCATTTTGCTTCGATCGGAAGTTCGGGCTAACTTTTGCACTGACCAGTCAGTTCAAAGATGTGCCCTGGGGGAACCATGGACGGCCCGGCAAGCGGGACGACGAGCGCGGACGAGCACGGGGCGGCGGCCGGAGCCTCACTGGCCGCCACGGGGTTCGGCCTGAAGGGGCCGCGCGGCTGGGCCTTCCGAGGCATCGACGTCGACGCGGCGGCGGGTTCGCTCGTCGCCGTCGAGGGCCCGTCCGGCAGCGGCCGCACCTGCCTGCTGCTCGCGCTGACCGGACGGATGAAGCCGAGCGAGGGGACGGCGCGGGTCGGCGGGATGCGGCTGCCGAAGCAGCTGACCGCCGTACGCAGGATGAGCGCGCTCGCGCACGTGCCCGGCGTGACGGAGCTCGACCCCGCCCTGACCGTCGCCGAGCACCTGCGGGAACAGGCGCTGCTGCAGCGGAGGTTCGACGGAACGCTCCGCGGGCTGCTGCGTACGCCCGCCGAGCGGCGGGCCGAGGCGAGCCTGCGCATCGACGCCGCGCTCGCGGCCGCGGGGCTCGACACCGAGACGCTCCCGAAGGGCTCCCGCACCTCCGTGCGCGACCTGGAGCGCCTCGAAGCACTGCGCCTGTCCCTGGCGCTCGCGCTCATCGGCCGGCCGCGCCTGGTCGGCGTCGACGACACCGACCTGAAGCTCGCGGACGCCGAACGAGCCGAGATCTGGGCCCAGTTGCGGACCGTAGCCGACGCCGGAACGACGATCGTCGCCGTGTGCAGCGAGGCTCCCGAAGGGGCGGTCGTCGTGTCGACCGCCCCGGTGAACACCACCAACGACACCACGAAGGAGACGGCCGATGCGCTCGCCGAAGCTGGCCGCGCTTGAGCTCAAGCGCTTCGGCAGGGGGAAGCTGCCGCGCGCGGCGCTCGTCGCGCTTCTGCTGCTGCCGCTGCTCTACGGGGCGCTGTACCTGTGGTCCTTCTGGGACCCGTACGGGAAGCTCGACAAGATCCCCGTGGCGCTCGTCAACGACGACAAGGGCGCGTCGGCCGCGGGCCAGAAGGTCACCGCGGGCGACGACATCACCAAGGGCCTCTACGACAGCGACACCTTCCAGTGGCACGAGGTCAGCTCCGCGCAGGCCGAGAAGGGCGTGGAGGACGGCACGTACTACCTGTCGCTGACCATGCCGAAGGACTTCAGCAAGCGCATCGCGTCCAGTTCGGGGGATTCCCCCGAGACCGGCGCCCTCCAGGTGCGCACGAACGACGCGAACAACTACATCGTCGGGCAGATCTCCCGGACGGTCTTCTCCGAGGTGCGCTCCGCGGCCTCCACCAATGCGTCGCGCTCGTTCCTCGACAAGATCTTCGTGTCCTTCTCGGACATCCATGACGCGACGCAGAAGGCGGCCAAGGGCGCGGATCGGCTCGAGGGCGGCATCGGCAAGGCCAAGAAGGGTTCGAAGGACCTGGCCGACGGCCTGAAGGACGCCAAGAAGGGCAGCGGTGACCTGGAGAGGGGCCTGACGAAGCTCACCACCGGAGCCGGTGACCTGGAGACGGGTTCCCGACAGGTCTCCGACGGCACGCAGTCGCTCGCCGACAAGGTGAACGGCGCCGCCGATCAGGTACGCCCCTTCCTGAAGGGCAACAAGAAGGCGATCGCCGACACGGCGCGCCTCGTCGCCGACTCCGCGCAGGGCGTCCGGCACAACCTGGACGACCTGGTGAGGATCGCCCCCACCGCGCGTACGGGCGCGCACGCCGGCTCCGACGCCCTGGACGCCGTCTACGAAAGGCGCTGCGAGAAGGCGGTCATCGACGACCCTGCCTGCCCGGACCTGAAGAAGGCGAAGACGGCGGCGAACGACGTCGCCACGATCTCCGACGACCTGAACACGCTCATCCAGGACGAGCACGGCAACCTCGGCCAGATGGACAGCCACTTGGCGATGCTCCAGAAGCAGTCCGAGAACCTGGCCGCGCACGCCCCGACGCTCGACCAGGACGTCGAGAACGCGGTCGCCCAGATCAACAAGCTCAACAAGGGAGCGGGCCAGGTCGCCGCGGGCGCCGAGAAGCTGCACACAGGGCTCGGCACGGCGAAGACCGGATCGACGGAACTCGACAGTGGCGTCGGCGAGTTGGAGACCGGCGCGAACGACCTGAACGGCGGCATGTTCCAGCTGGCCGACGGCTCGGGCAAGCTCTCCGGCGGACTGCACGACGGCGTGCGGAAGATCCCCGACTACGACAAGAAGGACCGTGATCAGCGCACCGGAGTGATGGCCGACCCCGTCCAGCTGGCCTCCCAGTCGCTGCACAAGGCGCCCAACTACGGGACGGGTTTCGCGCCCTACTTCATCCCGCTCTCCCTGTGGGTGGGCGCGATGGTCGCCTACATGTTGATCCAGCCGCTCAACCGGCGCGCCCTCGCCGCCGGTGCCTCGTCCTGGCGGGTGGCGTTCGCGGGCTGGCTGCCCGTGGCCGCGCTCGGGCTCCTTCAGGTGGCGGCACTGATGTCCGTACTGCACTGGGCCCTCGGTCTGGAGATGCTGCACGCGGCGGGCACGGTCGGCTTCCTGGGCCTGGTCACGGCGTGCTTCGCGGCGATCGTGCAGTGGCTGAACGCGCGCTTCGGGGCGGCGGGCCGCATCCTCGTGCTCGCCTTCCTGATGCTGCAGCTGACGTCGGCGGGCGGCACCTATCCCGTACAGACGAGCCCCGGCTTCTTCAACGCGCTCCACCCGTTCCTGCCGATGAGCTACGTCGTGGAGGCCCTGCGGCGACTGATCTCCGGTGGCGGTCTCGGGCCCGTGTGGCAGGCCTGCGTGGTGCTCACGGCGTTCACGGTGGGCGCGCTCGCCCTCACCGCGTGGACGGCCCGGCGCAAGCAGGTGTGGACACTGGACCGGTTGCACCCGGAGCTGAGCCTGTGAGCGCGCCCACAACGGCTCCTGTGAGAATCAGGGGCATGGAAAGCAGCACACGGCGTCAGGCCACCCGGCAGAAGCTCTACGAGGCCGCGGTCACACTCATCGCGGAACAGGGCTTCTCCGCCACCACGGTCGACGAGATCGCCGAGCGGGCCGGGGTCGCGAAGGGCACGGTCTACTACAACTTCGCCAGCAAGTCGGTCCTCTTCGAGGAGTTGCTGCGGCACGGCGTCGGGCTCCTCTCCGCCTCCCTCCGGGAGGCGGCACAGAAGTCGGACGAGAACGGCGGCAGCAAGGTCGACGCCCTGGACGCGATGATCCGTGCGGGCCTCGTGTTCATCGATGAGTACCCGGCCTTCACCCAGCTCTACGTCGCCGAGCTGTGGCGCACCAACCGTGCCTGGCAGTCCACGCTCGCCGTGGTCCGCAACGAGACGGTGGCCGTGGTCGAGGACGTGCTGCGGGCCGCGGTGGAGAGCGGTGAGCTGAGCGAGGAGATCGACGTGCCGCTCACGGCGGCGGCCCTCGTGGGCATGGTCCTCGTGGCCGCCCTGGACTGGCAGGCGTTCCAGCCGGAGCGCTCGCTGGACGATGTGCACGGCGCGCTCTCGCTGCTGCTCCAGGGGCGGGTGGGCGGCGGGCAGCCGCTGACGGGCAAGGCCTGAGGCACAGCGACAGGCCCTGCCGGACCGGCACAAATGAAGCGCCGGTCCGGCAGGGCCTGTGGTCGTTCTCAGGCCTCACCGGACCGGCGCATCCCCCGTTGTTCCCCCGTTGGACCCCCGTTCGGTCTCCCCCAGGGTCCCCCGTCCTCACTCCCGCCCTTGCGGGCGAGAGGAGCGGCAAGAGGCACTCGATCCGTTCCGCCGCCCCGTGTCGGCGGTGCCGCATCCGTGCCCCTGTCCGTGTCCTCCACTCTCCCGTCTGCGCAGGTCGGGCCCCATCCGCGTACCTACTCATCTCCCCGACTAGGTACGGATACTCAGACGTGCGCGCTCAAGCCCAGGCGGACTCCGTGCCCGCACTCAGCGGACCACTGCAGCCGTGCGACCTGGCGGCGGTGTTGTCAGTGGTGGCGGATAAGGTCCCTGGCATGGCACGAATTGCGGTGATCGGCGCGGGGATGGGCGCCATGGCGGCCGCCGCTCGGCTGGCCGTCGCGGGCCACCGACCGGTGGTCTTCGAGCGCGCGTCGACATACGGCGGGTCGCTGGGCCGCCTCGATCGCGACGGCTTCGCGTTCGACACGGGCCCGGGGCTGCTCCATCTGCCCGCCGTCCAGCGGGACTTGTTCATCAAGACCGGCAAGGAGCCGCTGGAGGACCTCGTCGGCCTCACCCAGATCGAGCCCGCCGTGCGGCACGTCTTCGCGGACGGCACGACGACGGACCTGCCGAACGCGCGGCGGGCGGGCGTCGCCGAGGCGCTCGACGCGGCGGTCGGTCCGGGCGCGGGCGGGCGCTGGTCGGCGTTCATGAACCGCGCGCGGGAGGCCTGGGACCGCTCGCGGCGCCCGCTGCTCGAAGAGCCGCTGTGGCCGAACTGGCAGGTGCTGGCCGACCGCGAGCCGTACCCCTCGGTCGTGCACAAGCGGGTCCTGCGCAAGGACCGCGCGGCGGGGACCCTCGCGGAGATCGGCGCGCTCGAACTGGGCGGGGAGCCGCGACTGGTGGCGCTCCTTGAGCAGTACGCGCTGGCGTGCGGCCTCGATCCCCGTACCGCCCCCGCGAGCGCGGCCGTGCTGCCCTACATGGAGCAGACGTTCGGGACGTGGGCCGTGGCCGGCGGGATGCGGGCCCTCGCGGACGCCGTGCACGCGCGCTGCCTGCAGCGGAAAGTCGAGTTCAGATTCGGTTCGGCCGTCACCCGGATCGTGGAGAAGGACGGGCGCGCGGCCGGTGTGGAGCTGGCCGACGGCACGGTGGAGGAAGCCGAGTTCGTGGTGGCGGGCGTCGCTCCGGGCATGCTCAGTGGGCTGCTTCCGGGGCGGCCCGTGCGCGCCGAGGGGCCGTCCCAGCGCGAGTCGGCGTGGCCGAGCCGGCTGACCGTGCACCTCGCTCTGCGCGGGGCCCGGCCGCAGGACACCCCGCACCGCACGGTGGTGCACGCGGCGGACCGGGACGCCGAGTTGGCATGGCTCTTCGAAGGCGGCCCGGCACCTCAGAGACCGACGGTGGCGGTGCTGCGTACCGGTGACGCGGCGGCGGTGCCGGACGCCGAGCACGAGGCGGTGACCCTCACGGTGACCGTTCCGGCCCACGCGCGCGTGGGCGAGGACGACGTGGAGCGGGTCCTCGCGGCGGCCGAGCGTGCGGTGCCCGAGCTGCGCGAGCGGCTGCTGTGGCACGAGGTGCGCACCCCGCAGGACATCGCCGAGGCCACCGGAACCGAGGGCGGCGCCGTGCCCGCCCCCGCGCTCGCGGCGGCGGGCGGCAAGCTGCTGCACGCGTCGAACACCACGGCCCTGCCCGGCCTGACGACCGTGGGCGGCTGGTCCCACCCGGGCGGCGGGCTGCCGCACGCGGGCATGTCCGGCGCGCTGGTGGCGGGCCTGATCGTGGAGGGCCCGGGCTTCCAGGGCTCACAGTGAGCCGCGGGCGCCTGCGTGAACCGCGGGAGCCCCCGACGCAATGAGCCCCGAGCGCCTCAGCTGCTCGGGGCTCCGCGTTCAGTACCTGCGTTCAGTACCTGTGTTCAGTACCTGATTCAGTACCTGTACTGCTGCTCGTTGTATCCGTTGTTGTCGTATCCGGTGTTGTCGTACCCGTTGTTGTCGTACGCGGTGTTCGGGTCGTGCTGCGGGTACGACGGGTACTGCTGCTCGGGCGGCAGTTCACCGCCGTAGTCCTGCTGCCCGTCGCCGTTGCGCTGCTGCGGTACCCACACGCCGCCGGGGGGCGTCTCCCCGCCGTAGCCCGCCGCCGTCGCGTACGGGTCCGCGTAGCCCTGCCCGGTGGCGTACGGGTCGCCGTACTGGGGCTGCGCCGGGTAGGTCTGCGTCCCGATGTACGGGTCCGAGTACGGGGCGGCGTAAGGCTGCTGAGCCGGGTCATAGCCGTAGGCGTAACCCTGCTGGTCGTAGCCGTAGGACCCGGCGTCGTAGCCGTAGTCCTGCATCCCGGGTGCCGCCTGGGCGGTCTGGGCGTACGCCGCGTCCTGGTAGACGCCGTACTGGCTGGTGTCGTCGGGCATCGGCTCGGGGGCGTACACCGCCGTGCTCTCGGCCGCCGACTCCGGGACCGGCGCGTACTCCTGCCGGGCCGGCTCGAACTCCAGGTCCGAGACCTGGAGGGTCGGGTCCTGGTGCAGCTCCTCCCCGGAGCGGCGCTTACGGTCGACGCCCGGGACGCCCGGCACGCCCTTGAGCGACCAGCCCGCGGCGAAACCGCGGCGGAACGACAGCGTGACGTACGTCTGCCCGATCGCGAACGCGATGGCCCCGGCCCCGATGACGTACACCGAAGGCATCAGGACACCGAGCACGACTCCGAGGAAGCCGCCGAAGGCCAGCAGCCGCCAGCGCAGCCGTGCCTTGTACTGCAGCAGGACCTCACCGAGGAGCCACAGTGCCACCAGTCCGAACGCGACATAGAGGACCGCCCAGCCCATGTACGCCCCTCTCGTACGGCCGTAGCCCTTGTGGGTACGGCGAAATCAGCCCCGCTCGTGGTGCAGGTCCAGGTTCTCGTAAATCTCCAACGTCGCCGTGGAGTTGTTGAGGGTAATGAAGTGCAGACCCGGCACTCCCTCGTCAAGCAGCTTGGCGCAAAACTCCGTAGCGAACTCGATGCCAATGGAGCGTACAGCGGCTGGATCGTCTTTTGCTGTGAGGATTCGCTCTTTCAACTCCGGAGGGAAGTCCGCGTTGCTCAACTTGGGCAGGCGTTCGAGCATGCGCACACTCGTCACCGGCATGCATTCCGGGATGATCGGCGTCTCGCAGCCGGCCGCGGCGACCTTGTCGCGCAGCCGCAGATACTCCTCCGGGTTGAAGAACATCTGCGTGATCGCGTAATCGGCGCCCGCACGGCACTTGTCGACGAAGTGCCGCACGTCGGAGTCCCAGTCCGCCGAGCGCGGGTGCATCGAGGGGAATGCCGCGACGCCGACGCAGAAGTCCCCGGACTCCTTGATCAATTCAACGAGTTCGGCCGCGTACGTGAGGCCTTCGGGGTGCGAGATCCAGTCACCCATGGGGTCGCCGGGCGGGTCACCGCGCACCGCGAGCATGTTCCGGATCCCGGCGTCGGCGTACTGGCCGATGATGTTGCGCAGTTCGGCGACCGAGTGTTCGACGGCCGTGATGTGGGCCACCGGCGTCAGCGTCGTGTCGGCGACGATCTGCTGTGTCTCCTTGACGGTGCCCGCGCGCGTGGAGCCGCCGGCGCCGTACGTCACGGAGACGAAGTCGGGTGAGACCGCCTCGACCCTGCGCAGGGCGTTCCACAGGTTGCGCTCGCCCTTCGGGGTCTTCGGCGCGGAGAACTCGAACGAAAAAGCCGTCTTGCCGGGCGCGAGCATGTCGCGCACGGTGCGGGCACGATCAGTCCTGGTGGAAGCAGTACCTAGGGCCATACGGGCAGGTTACTGACCGATATCCAAAGCCCCTAATCCCCGTCCACCTTGCGGACAGGCGGGCGGGACGGCCGTTACCGGCGGGTTCCTCCGGGATCGCGCAGGTCACACGGCGCGCAGGCGCTTCGCGAACTCGGCCGCCGCGGCGGCCGGATCGTCGGCCTCCGTGATGGCCCGGACGACGACGGCCCTGCGGGCGCCGGCCTCCAGCACCTCGTCCAGATTCGTCAGGTCGATGCCGCCGATCGCGAACCAGGGGCGGTCCGTGTCCAGGCCCGCCGTGTAGCGCACCAGGTCAAGGCCGGGGGCGTACCGCCCGGGCTTGGTCGGGGTCGGCCAGCAGGGGCCCGTGCAGAAGTAGTCCACACCCTCCTGGACGGCGGCCGCGGCGGCCTCGTCCGCGGCGTGCGTGGAGCGGCCGATGAGCACGTCCTCGCCGAGGACGGCGCGGGCCGCGGGGACCGGCAGGTCGCCCTGGCCCAGGTGCAGCACGTCCGAGCGGGTCGCGTGGGCGACGTCCGCGCGGTCGTTCACCGCGAACAGCTTGCCGTGCCGGCGGGCGGCCTCGGCGAACACCTGGAGGTGCTCCAGCTCCTCGCCGGCCTCCATGCCCTTGTCGCGCAGCTGCACGATGTCGACGCCGCCGGCCAGCACGGCGTCGAGGAACTCCGGCAGATCGCCCTGGCGCCTGCGCGCGTCGGTGCACAGGTAGAGCCGCGCGTCGGCGAGCAGTGCGCGCCTGGAGTCCGCCATGAAGTCCCCCCGTGGGTCGTGCGGTGTCGGTGGCGTGCGCACCACGAGGGTCGCGGTGCGCACGCCGGACGGTTGTCAGGTCAGACGGCGAGCGCCTGGGCGCGACGCTTCACCTCCGTGCCGCGATTCTCGCTCAAGGCCTGCGCGGGCGTGCCCGGCAGGGTCGGGTCGGGGGTGAAGAGCCACTCCAGCATCTCTGCGTCGCTGAAGCCGTCGTCCCTCAGAACCGTCAGGAGGCCGACGAGCCCCTTGACGATCTTGTCGCCGTCGATGAAGGCGGCGGGCACGTGCAATGCCCTGTTCTCACCGCGGCGCACGGCGATCAGCTGGCCTTCCTTGACCAGCTGCCGCACGCGCGTCACCTCGACATCGAGGTGTTCCGCGATGTCGGGGAGGTTGAGCCAGGCAGGGACGAGAGCATCGATCTTTGCGTCAATCTCGGTCACAGGACAAGCGTGCCATCCCGGACTGACACTCGGAAGCCGGGCCGGTGCGGATGGGCCACGACTCCTCCCGTTTGCCCCCGTCTGTCACGCCTTGGGTGCCACCGCGGACTTCAGCGGGCGGGCCGGATCCGCGAGGAGCTCCGGGTCGAGCACGGTCCCCGCCTGGATGAGCTTGCGCCCCTGGGCCAGGTCACGCGGCTTCCCGACGGCGAGGACCGCCACCAGGGCACCGTCCCGCAGCCAGCACACCGACCAGGCGGCACCGGCGGGGTCGCCGCGCCACACCGTCGCGTCGGCGCCCGCGTGGTGCCCGGCGTACTGCACGAACCGGCCGAACTGCTCGGACCAGAAATAGGGCACCGGGTCGTACACCGCCGGGGTCTCGCCGACGATGTTCGCCGCCACCGTGCGCGGCCCCTGCAGCGCGTTGTCCCAGTGGTGGACCATGAGGCGCTCTCCGTAGCGCGCCGAGGGGAACGAGGAGCAGTCCCCCACCGCGTACACGTCGGGCACGGAGGTGCGCAGCCCGTCGTCCGCGAGGACCTCGCGGTGGGCGCCCAGCTCGATGCCGGAGCCGGCCAGCCAGCGGGTGGCGGGGCGGGCTCCGATGCCGACGACGACGGCTCCCGCGGGCAGCCGCGTGCCGTCGTCGAGGACCACGACGCCGGGCTCGACGCGCTCCACGCGCGCGCTGGTGCGCAGCCGGGCTCCGGCGTCGGCGTACCAGGTAGCCATGGGGGCGGCGATCTCGGCGGGCAGCGCCCCGGCCAGCGGCCGCTCGGCGGCCTCCACCACCGTGACCCGGCAGCCGGCCTCACGGGCCGCGGTGGCGAACTCGGCGCCGATCCAGCCGGCGCCCACGACCACCACGTCCTGCTGCCCGGCGAGGACGGGCCGCAGCCGCTCGGCGTCGTCGAGCGTGCGCAGCAGGTGCACTCCGGGGGCGGATCGCGCGCCCGGCAGCTGGACGGGTTCGGCGCCGGTCGCGACGACCAGCACGTCGTACGGGACCGGCCCTTCGGCCGTGTCCAGCTCGTGGTCACCGGGCCGCAGCCCCGTCACCTCGCGGCCCAGCTCCAGGGAGACGCCGAGCGCCTCGAAGTCCACGTCGAAGGCCGAGCCCTCGGCCTTGCCGAGCAGCACCGCCTTGGACAGCGGAGGCCGGTCGTACGGCTGGTGGGGTTCGGCGCCGAGCAGCGTGACAGCGCCGGTGAAGCCCTGTTCGCGCAGCGCGACGGCGGTCTGCACACCGGCCATGCCCGCGCCCACGATGACGACGTTCCGCTGCCCCGAAGGCGCTCCGCTCCCGCTCCGCTGCTCACTCACGGGATCACTTTAGGCACCTGATCTTGCGTCAGTCAGCGGCCTGGGCCACTCCCGCGCCGTGACGTCCTGCACATGTGCCAGCGGTTTATCGATCAAGGAAAAGGGCGCCGCTCCGGCGTTCATGCCGGTCCGGCGAGCTCCTCGACCACGCTGGTGCCGCTGCCCTGCTGCGACTCCCACTCCCAGGTCTCGTCGAGGCGCACCCGGCCGTCGGGGAGCTCGGACACGGTCGAGACGCAGTGCCCGGAGGAGGTGGTTCCGTCGGTCTTCAGCTGGACGTAGCGGAAGTCGATCCGGTCCCCGGCGCGCGTGCCCACGAGGTGCCCCTCCACGACATCGCCGCCTACGTAGGCGGCGGAAATACGGCCGTCCCGCTCCCGGTACGTGAAGCGGGTCCGCGTGCCCACCTGCCCCGGGGCCTGGTCGGCGACAGGGGACAGAACAAGACCGTCGAGAGAACGGGCCACGGGCTGAGACTCCCTTACTGGAGGCCATGGTGAACGGCTAGGGTGGCCAACGTAGAGCACTCGCGGGAGCCCGTACGCAGCGGGCTGAGAGGGAGGCTGGAGCGGCCTTCGACCGTACGAACCTGATCCGGGTCATACCGGCGAAGGGAGGGGCTTGACGCCCATGTCGTCCATGCCTTCAACGCACCCCGTCCACCCGCACACCTGCGACGTCCTTGTCGTCGGTGGCGGCATCATCGGTCTGGTCACCGCCTGGCGGGCCGCGCAGCGCGGCCTGTCCGTCGCGGTCGCGGACCCCGAACCCGGCGGCGGGGCCGCCCAGGTGGCGGCCGGAATGCTGGCCGCCGTCACCGAACTCCACCACGGCGAGCAGACGTTGCTCGGCCTGAACCTCGCCTCCGCACGCCGCTACCCGGACTTCGCGGCCGAGTTGTCGGAGGCCACCGGGCAGGACCTCGGCTACCGCGCGTGCGGCACGCTCGCGGTCGCGCTCGACGCCGACGACCGCGCCCACCTGCGCGAACTGCACGCGCTGCAAACGAAGTCGGGGCTCGAGTCCGAGTGGCTCTCGGGCCGCGACTGCCGCCGCCTGGAGCCGATGCTCGCCCCGGGCGTGCGCGGCGGACTGCGCGTCGACGGGGACCACCAGATCGACCCGAGAAGGCTCGCGAGCGCCCTCGTGACGGCCTGTGAGCGCTCCGGCGTGACCTTCCACCGGTCGTGGGCCGAGAGGCTCTGTGTCGTCCGCGACCGGGCGCGCGGCGCGGTCCTCGCCGACGGCACCGAACTCGCCGCGGAACAGGTGGTGCTGGCCGCGGGCAGCCGCGGCGGACAGCTCGCGGGCGTGCCCGACGCGGTGCTGCCGCCGGTGCGCCCCGTCAAGGGCCAGGTGCTGCGCCTGACGGTGCCGAAGCGGTACGCGCCCTTCCTCAGCCGCACGGTCCGGGCGGTCGTGCGCGGCGGCAACCTCTACCTGGTGCCGCGCGTCAACGGCGAACTCGTGGTGGGCGCGACCAGCGAGGAACTCGGCTGGGACACCACGGTCACCGCGGGAGGCGTCTACGAACTCCTGCGGGACGCCCACGAACTCGTCCCCGGCATCACCGAACTCCCGCTCACCGAGACCCGCGCGGGCCTGCGCCCCGGCTCCCCCGACAACGCCCCGCTCCTGGGACCGACCGCCCTGCCCGGCCTCCTCCTGGCGACCGGCCACTACCGCAACGGCGTGCTCCTGACGCCGATCACCGGCGACACCATGGCGCACGTCCTGACCACCGGTGAACTCCCTGAAGAGGCCCGCCCGTTCACGCCGAAACGCTTCGGCACCGCCCTCGTGGAGCAGCCCGTATGAACGTCCACGTCAATGGCGAGCCGCGCACGGTGACCGCGGGCATCACGCTCGACCTCCTGGTCACCACGCTCACCACCGCGCCCGGGGGCGTCGCCGCCGCCCTCAACGAAACCGTCGTCCCCCGCACCCAATGGCCCGCCACGGCGCTCTCCGAAGGAGACCGCGTCGAGGTCCTCACGGCCGTACAAGGAGGCTGAACCGTCCATGGCCGACGACACTTTCGTCCTCGGGGGCGACCCGTACTCCTCGCGCCTGATCATGGGCACGGGCGGAGCACCCAGCCTCGACGTCCTGGAGCGCTCCCTGGTGGCCTCCGGAACCGAACTCACCACCGTGGCGATGCGCCGCGTGGACGCGAGCGTGCACGGCTCGGTGCTCTCCGTCCTGGAAAAACTCAACATACGGGTGCTGCCCAACACGGCCGGCTGCTTCACCGCGGGAGAGGCCGTACTGACGGCCCGCCTCGCGCGCGAGGCACTCGGCACGGGCCTGGTGAAGCTGGAGGTCATCGCCGACGAGCGCACCCTGCTGCCCGATCCGATCGAGCTGCTCGACGCCGCGGAGACGCTGGTGGACGACGGCTTCACGGTCCTGCCCTACACGAACGACGACCCGGTTCTGGCCCGCAAGCTGGAGGACGTCGGCTGTGCGGCGATCATGCCGCTCGGCTCCCCCATCGGCTCCGGGCTCGGCATCCGCAACCCGCACAACTTCCAGCTGATCACCGAGCACGCGCGCGTACCGGTGATCCTGGACGCGGGCGCCGGCACGGCATCCGATGTGGCACTCGCCATGGAACTCGGCTGCGCGGGTGTGATGCTCGCCTCGGCGGTGACCCGCGCGCAGGAGCCCGTCCTGATGGCCGAGGGCATGCGGCACGCGGTGGAGGCGGGCCGCTTCGCGTACCGGGCCGGGCGCATCCCGAAGCGGCACTTTGCGGAGGCGTCGTCTCCTGCGGAGGGGCGGGCGGTGCTTGATCCGGAGCGCCCGGCGTTCTCGGCGGCCCGCACCGTGTGACGGACACGGGGCTCTGCCCCGGACCCGCGCCTCAACCGCCGGCGGGGCTTGAGAGTGGTCACAGCTGTGCTGCAGGACGGGCCCAGTCCTGCGGCACGGAAGCTGCGTGTCGGTGACTCCTCGTACACTCGCCTGCGTGGACACGACCCTTCAGGACCCGTTGCTCGGGCACGTGCTCGACGGCCGGTACCGCGTCGACGCACGCATCGCGGTCGGCGGGATGGCCACGGTCTACCGGGCCGTGGACACCCGCCTCGACCGCGTGCTCGCGCTCAAGGTGATGCACCCCTCGCTGGCCGCCGACGCCTCGTTCGTGGACCGTTTCATCCGCGAGGCCAAGTCGGTGGCCCGCCTCTCGCACCCCAACGTCGTGGGGGTGTACGACCAGGGCACCGACGGCGCGTACGTGTATCTGGCGATGGAGTACGTGGCCGGCTGCACCCTGCGTGACGTACTGCGCGACCGGGGAGCGCTGCGGCCCCGCGCCGCCCTCGACATCCTGGAGCCGGTCCTCGCCGCACTGGGCGCGGCCCACCGCGCGGGCTTCGTGCACCGCGACATGAAGCCGGAGAACGTCCTGATAGGGGACGACGGCCGGGTCAAGGTGGCGGACTTCGGCCTGGTCCGCGCGGTGGACACGGTCACGAACACGACGGGGGCGGTCCTCGGCACGGTCTCGTACCTGGCGCCCGAGCAGATCGAGAACGGCACGGCGACAGCGAGCGTCGACGTCTACGCGTGCGGTGTCGTGTTCTACGAAATGCTCACGGGAGGCAAGCCGCACGCGGGCGAGTCCCCCGCCCAGATCCTCTACAAGCACCTTCACGAGGACGTGCCCCCGCCCTCGGCCGCGGTCCCCGGCCTCCCCTTCGAGCTCGACGAACTGGTCGCGTCGGCGACCGCGCGCACCCCCGAGGTGCGCCCGCACGACGCCGTGGCGCTGCTCGCGCAGGCCAGGTACGCCCGGTCGACGCTCACCGATGCCCAGCTGGACGCGGTGCCGCCGCAGGCCCGCGATACGGCGTACGTGGGGGCCGACGACCGTACGAGTGTGATCCCGCGCGCGGTGGGCACGCCCGTACAGCTGCCGCTGCCCACGGACTCCGCGGGCCAGGCACGGCTCAACCGGACGAGCCGCCTGGAGATGCCGCCGTCCCCGCCGCCCGCGGCCCCCGGACCGGCGCGCGGCAGCGCTCGCGGCCGCGGCCCGCAGCGCCGCACCCTCGCGATCCTCGCGGCCGTCCTGCTGGTCCTCGGTGTCGGCACGGGCGTCTGGTACATCAACTCGGGCCAGTTCACGAAGGTCCCGTCCGTCCTCAACCAGACGCAGACGCAGGCCGAGAAGCGGCTTGCCGGCGCGGGCCTGGAGAGGGGCACGGTCGCCCGCGAGTACAGCGACACGTACAAGCGCGGCACCGTGATGGACAGCGACCCGGGATCCGGCGACCGCATCCGCAGCGGCGGCTCGGTGGACCTGACGGTGTCCAGGGGCTCGAAGACCGTGAAGGTCCCCGACCTCAGCAGCACCCCGCTGGGCACGGCGAAGAGCGACCTCAGGAAGCGGGACCTCGAACCCGGCATGACCACCAAGGAGTTCAGCGACGAGATCGCCAAGGGCTCGGTGATCCGCACGGATCCCGACGCGGGCAAGACCCGCAAGGCCGGTTCCGCCGTCGCCCTGGTCGTCTCCAAGGGCTCCCCGATCGACGTCCCCGACGTCACGGGCGAGTCCGAGCAGGACGCCATCGCCGACCTGGAGGACGCGGGTCTGAAGGCCGAGATCTCCACGAAGCGGGTCAACTCCGAAGAGGACAAGGGCAGCATCGCCCAGCAGTCCCCCGCCGAGGGCAAGCAGCTCGCCGAGGGCGACACGGTGACCCTCACGATCTCCAAGGGCCCCGTCATGGTCGAGGTCCCCGACGTCACGGACCTCAAGGTCGACGAGGCGAAGTCGCAGCTCAGCGCGGCGGGCTTCGAGGTGGAGGAGAACCGCGGCCTGCTCGGCCTGTTCGGCGACACGGTCAAGAGCCAGTCGGTGGAGGGCGGCGACGAGGCCCCGAAGGGCTCCACGGTCACGATCACCATCCGGTAGCGGCAGCCCGGCCCCTGGCGTTCGGCGGCCCATGACACCCTGGGCCGGGTGAACAGCAGCATCCGCAATCCGATCGGCGGCCATGTCCCCGTGGCCGGCGGCCTCGCGACCGTAGGGCTCTCCTACGCCCGCGACCTCAAGGCCGAAACCGTCCAGGTCTTCGTGGCCAACCCCCGCGGCTGGGCCACCCCGCCCGGAAACCCCAAGCAGGACGAGGACTTCCGCGACCGGTGCGCCGCGGAGAACATCCCGGCGTACGTCCACGCCCCGTACCTGATCAACTTCGGTTCGCACACCGAGGCGACCGTCGACAGGTCCGTGGACTCCCTGCGCCACTCGCTGCGCCGGGCCCGCGCGATCGGCGCCCTCGGCGTCGTCGTGCACACCGGCTCCGCGACCGGCGGCCGGGACCGCGACGTCGCCCTCGCGCAGGTCCGCGAGCGCATGCTGCCGCTGCTCGACGAGCTGACCCACGACGACGATCCGTTCCTGCTCCTGGAGTCGACCGCGGGCCAGGGCTCCTCGCTCTGCTCGCGCACCTGGGACTTCGGCCCGTACTTCGACGCCCTCGACCGCCACCCCAAGCTGGGCGTCTGCCTCGACACCTGCCACATCTTCGCGGCGGGCCACGACCTCACGGGCCCGGCCGGCATGAAGCAGACCCTCGACCTGCTCGTGGACACGGTCGGCGAGGGCCGGCTCAAGCTGATCCACGCCAACGACTCCAAGGACGTCGTGGGCGCCCACAAGGACCGGCACGAGAACATCGGATCCGGTCACATCGGCGAGGACCCGTTCCGCGAACTGCTTGCCCACCCCGCGACCGAGAACGTTCCCCTGGTCATCGAGACGCCCGGCGGCAAGGAGGGGCACGCGGCCGACGTCGCGCGCCTCAAGGAGCTTCGCATCTGAGGAATACCCCTAGGGGGTATATGGGTTCCCCCTGGTGACAGCATCCGCAGCGACCACTGGGGGAACCATGCGGCACCAGACGCACACCGGGCACGAACACCACGGCGCACACGGCACCGGCGGCAAGGTCACCTGGTCCATGGCCGCCCAGGCCACCCTGCACTGCCTCACCGGCTGTGCCATCGGCGAGGTCCTCGGCATGGTGATCGGCACCGCGTTCGGCTGGGGCAACGTACCGACGATGGTCCTGGCGATCGCGCTCGCCTTCTTCTTCGGCTACGCGCTCACGCTGCGCGGCATCCTGCGCGCGGGCGTCGACTTCAAGACGGCCTTCCGCGTCGCGCTCGCCGCGGACACCCTGTCCATCGCGGTCATGGAGCTGATCGACAACGGCGTCATCGTCCTCTGGCCGAACGCCATGGACGCCCACCTGTCGGACGCCCTGTTCTGGGGCGCGCTCGCCGTCTCGCTGGCGATCGCCTTCGTGGTGACGACCCCGGTCAACCGCTGGATGATCGGCCGCGGCAAGGGCCACGCGGTGGTGCACCAGTACCACTGACCCCCAGGGGGTACATCGCGGCCTGGCGAGGGCCCGGAAGACGGACCTAGAACTCGGGCCCTTCTCCGGGCCCCTCCTGGTACGAATACCGCTGCTCGCGCCACGGGTCGCCCACGTTGTGGTACCCGCGCTCCTCCCAGAACCCGCGCCGGTCCGCCGTCATGTACTCGACGCCGCGCACCCACTTCGGGCCCTTCCAGGCGTACAGATGGGGCACGACGAGGCGCAGCGGGAAACCGTGCTCCGCGGTGAGCAGCTCGCCGTCCTTGTGCGTGGCGAAAATGGTCCGCTCGGAGACGAAGTCGGACAGTCGCAGGTTGGACGAGAATCCGTACTCGGCCCACACCATCACATGGGTGACATCGGGCCCGGGAGGGGCGAGCTCCACGATCGTGGAGGCGCGCACGCCGCCCCATTCGGCGGCGAGCATGCTGAACTTCGTGACGCAGTGCAGATCGCCGACCACGGTCCCGTACGGCAGCGCCGAGAACTCCTCGTGGTTCCAGCAGTGCTTGTCACCGTCGGCGGTCGAGCCGAAGACCCTGAACTCCCAGCGCTCGGGCCGGAACTTGGGCACCGGGCCGTAGTGCGTGACGGGCCAACCGCGCTGCAGACGCTGCCCCGGTGGAAGCTCCGGCTGCACTGCTCCCCCAGACTCGCGACCCACCGGATGACCCATGGCTCCATCCTGACAGACCTGGAGCAGTGGACGTGACCACGCCCACCCCGCCCGGACCTGCCAAGAGCGTTGATTCGGGCAACTCCTACTAAGCATGCACTTACTGGACGCACTCCTGTGCCGGTGCAAGGATGCGCGAAACCTGCCCAGTAACCGCTTGGAAGGAGCCTCTGCGATGCAGGGCGACCCCGAGGTCATCGAGTTTCTCAACGAGCAGCTGACGGCCGAGCTGACGGCGATCAATCAGTACTTCCTGCACGCGAAGATGCAGGACAACTTCGGCTGGACGAAGCTCGCGAAGTACACGCGCTCCGAGTCGTTCGACGAGATGAAGCACGCGGAGGTGCTGACCGACCGGATCCTGTTCCTGGACGGTCTGCCCAACTACCAAAGGCTCTTCCACGTCCGGGTCGGCCAGACGGTCACCGAGATGTTCCAGGCGGACCGGCAGATCGAGGTCGAGGCGATCGACCGTCTGAAGCGGGGCATCGAGGTGATGCGCGGCAAGGGCGACATCACGTCCGCGAACATTTTTGAGTCGATCCTCGAGGACGAGGAGCACCACATCGACTACCTGGACACGCAGCTGGAACTGGTGGAGAAGCTGGGTGAGGCGCTGTACATCGCGCAGCTCATCGAGCAGCCGGACAGCTAGGCGGCCTTCGGCATTTCCGTCGGCGGCGCGAGGGCCGCGGTCGCCTCGCCCTGCTCGACGAGCTCCCGGCGGGGGCACGCGCTCCGGCCGAGCAGCGCCTGGATCCGGCGGACGCACGAGCCGCAGTCGGTGCCGGCCTTGCAGGCCGACGCTATCTGGCGGGGGGTGCAGGCACCGTCCTCCGCGTGCTTCTTGACCTGCGCCTCGGTGACACCGAAGCAGTTGCAGACGAACACGCGGTTCACCTCCCGGTCGGACTGTCGTCGGGACTCATAGGAAACGCCGTCCCGATTGATCGGTGAGGCTAACCTAACCTTACCCGGCCGACCAGAAGCACAAAAGTGCCGTGGGGCGCGGATCTCTGTGATCCGCGCCCCACGGCGTTACGTACAGCGAGCGACGCTCACTGGTCGCGGTACATCTCCGCCACCAGGAACGCCAGGTCGAGCGACTGGCTGCGGTTCAGGCGCGGGTCGCAGGCCGTCTCGTAGCGCTGGTGCAGATCGTCGACGAAGATCTCGTCGCCGCCGCCCACGCACTCGGTGACGTCGTCACCGGTGAGCTCGACGTGGATGCCGCCCGGGTGCGTGCCGAGCGCCTTGTGGACCTCGAAGAAGCCCTTGACCTCGTCGAGCACGTCGTCGAAGCGCCGGGTCTTGTGACCGGAGGCCGCCTCGTACGTGTTGCCGTGCATCGGGTCGGTGATCCAGGCGACCTGTGCGCCGGACGCCGTGACCTTCTCGACCAGCTCGGGCAGCTTGTCGCGGACCTTGTCGGCGCCCATGCGGACGATGAAGGTCAGCCGGCCGGGCTCGCGGTCGGGGTCGAGGCGCTCGATGTACTGCAGCGCGTCCTCGGCCGTCGTCGTCGGGCCGAGCTTGATCCCGATGGGGTTGCGGATCTTCGAGGCGAACTCGACGTGCGCGTGGTCCAGCTGACGCGTGCGCTCGCCGATCCAGACCATGTGGCCCGAGACGTCGTACAGATTGCCCGTACGCGAGTCCACGCGGGTCAGCGCCGACTCGTAGTCGAGCAGCAGCGCCTCGTGGGAGGCGTAGAACTCGACGGCCTTGAACTCGGCCGGGTCGGTACCGCAGGCCTTCATGAAGTTCAGCGCGTTGTCGATCTCGCGGGCGAGCTTCTCGTAGCGCTGCCCGGAGGCGGACGCCTTCACGAAGTCCTGGTTCCAGGCGTGCACCTGGCGCAGGTCCGCGTAGCCACCGGTGGTGAAGGCACGCACCAGGTTGAGCGTGGAGGCGGAGGCGTTGTACATCTGCTTCAGGCGCTCGGGGTCCGGGACGCGCGCGGCCTCGGTGAACTCGAAGCCGTTGACCGAGTCGCCGCGGTAGGTCGGCAGGGTCACGCCGTCGCGGGTCTCGGTGTTCTTGGAGCGCGGCTTGGAGTACTGGCCCGCGATGCGGCCGATCTTCACGACCGGCACGGAGGCCGCGTACGTGAGGACGGCGCTCATCTGGAGCAGCGTCTTCAGCTTCGCGCGGATGTGGTCCGCGGAAACGGCGTCGAAGGCCTCGGCGCAGTCGCCGCCCTGGAGCAGGAACGCCTCTCCCTTGGCGACGGCCGCCAGGCGGTTGCGCAGCTGGTCGCACTCGCCGGCGAAGACGAGCGGCGGATACGACTCGAGGTCCGCGATCACATCGCGCAGAGCCTCGGCATCGGGGTACTCGGGCTGCTGCGCCGCGGGCAGGTCTCGCCAGGTGTTGCCAGCGCTTGCGCTGGTCTTAGCGTTCACGGTCACCTCGTAAACACTACGGGGTCGACCCGCCGGTCCATTCCCCCGCTCATCTTTTGAGACGGACCCGACACGTCTGAGCCGTCCTGCCCGGCCATCGGGTACGGTGACGCTCATGTTCGCGCAACTTCTGCACCGCACCTGGTGGTGGACCGCACATCCGGCGGCCCACTGATTGCGCGTACCTGAAACCGCGAAGGCCGCCCGAGGGGCGGCCTTCAGTGTTTTCACGGGCTGTTCCTCCCTGACGACTCCCGAAGTCAGCGACTCCCGAAGTCGCCGGAAGGAACCTCCCTCATGCTGGACGCACTGCTCACCGACGACCGACCCTTCGCCCTCCTGCGCCGCCGCACACCCGGCCGCGAGCACGACACGGTCGAGGTCCTGGTCGGTCAGGTCGGCGCGTACGAACGCCTGGCCGACATCCCCGAAGGGCTGGCCCTCGTCCCCTTCCGGCAGATCAGGGAGCGCGGCTTCGACGTCCGCGACGACGGCACCCCGCTCACGGTCCTCACCCCCGAGGAGTCGTACGAGCTCCCGCTCGCCGAGGCCCTGGAACAGCTCCCTCGGCACGACGTGGACGTCCGTGACGGCGGCTTCGACGTCGACGACGACGCGTACGCGGACATCGTCGGCCGGGTGCTGCGCGAGGAGATCGGGCAGGGCGAGGGCGCGAACTTCGTGATCCGCAGGACGTACGAGGGTGAGATCGCGGGGTTCTCGCGGGCCGACGCCCTCGCGCTGTTCCGGCGGCTGCTCGACGGGGAGCGGGGCGCGTACTGGACGTTCGTCGTGCACACCGGGGACCGGACGCTGGTGGGCGCCAGCCCCGAGGTGCACGTCCGGATGTCCGGCGGCACCGTCGTCATGAACCCGATCAGCGGCACGTACCGTTACCCGGCCGAGGGCCCGACGCCCGAGCACCTGCTGGACTTCCTCGCCGACGGCAAGGAGATCGAGGAGCTGTCGATGGTCGTCGACGAGGAGCTCAAGATGATGTGCACCGTCGGCGACATGGGCGGTGTCGTGGTCGGTCCGCGGCTCAAGGAGATGGCGCACCTCGCGCACACCGAGTACGAGCTGCGCGGCAGGTCGACGCTCGACGTGCGGGACGTCCTCAAGGAGACGATGTTCGCGGCGACCGTCACCGGCTCACCCGTGCAGAACGCCTGCCGGGTCATCGAGCGGCACGAGGTCGGCGGCCGCGGCTACTACGCGGGCGCGCTCGCGCTCGTCGGCCGGGACGCGGGCGGGGCGCAGACGCTCGACTCCCCCATTCTGATCCGCACCGCCGACATCGACGCCTCCGGGCACCTCCGGGTCCCGGTCGGCGCGACGCTCGTGCGTGGCTCCGACCCGGCGAGCGAGGTCGCGGAGACGCACGCCAAGGCGGCCGGTGTGCTGGCCGCGCTCGGCGTGCGTCCGGCGCGCCCGCG
>NZ_JAOZYC010000133.1:0-502 GCF_035798155.1 Streptomyces endophyticus
ACGACAAGTAATGGGTAGTATGTACGCCGGCTATTTCCTCACTCGGAGGAGACAGCCACTTAATAGAAAGTCCTTGAAGGGGAACACGATGAACAACGTTCTGAAATTCTCTGCTCTGGCCCTGGCCGCAGTTCTGGCTACCGGTTGCAGCAGCGCATCGAAAGAAACCGAAGCACGTCTGACCGCTACTGAAGACGCAGCAGCTCGCTCCCAAGCTCGTGCAGACGAAGCTTACCGTCATCGAATTGGGTACCTTGATCGCCGGCCCGTTCGCCTCGCGCATTTGCGCTGAATTCGGTGCCGATGTGGTCAAGGTCGAATCGCCGGACGGCGGCGATCCATTGCGCAAATGGCGCAAGTTGTACGAGGGCACCTCGCTGTGGTGGTTCGTCCAGGCTCGCAATAAAAAATCGCTGACGCTCAACCTCAAGCATCCGGACGGCCTGGCGGTCCTGAAGAAACTGCTCAGTGAAGCGGACATCCTGATCGAGAACTTCCGCCC